>JAUYBK010000169.1 GCA_030693105.1 Methanobacteriaceae archaeon
TCAACACTGTCAGCCGGGAGCTTCTGCCCAGAGAAATGTACGTGCAGAATGTAAATCAATACTTTACGCAAGAGCTGGAAAAATAAGTTATCCTTCATTAATAACACTGGAGGCTATCCTAGTCTTCCTACCCTTCTTGTAACGGAAGTCACACTTATTTCCTCCTTCAGCTAAAGTTTCAGTCCGCTGTAAACCCAGACCGCCGTATTTACTTTCAGCAATGTCGCTGGCGCACATGTAGGGCACGAATTCATCTGCATTTTTTTCATGGAAGAACTTGCAGATGGCGCACTCTTTATAGTCTAGTCCAAAATCAAAGTCTTTCCCTTCTCCTTCCACGAACTTGTAAACGAAGTTTTCGGAGTATTTACGTTTTTCAGATTCCAGGGCCATGTAGCGTAGTAGTCCTATTACTTGGGGGTTGTCCATAGGTGTGATCTGGTCCTGGTTCTTTTGGAAGTATTTGTCGGCGTACTGGTAACAGATCTCCCCAATTTCTGTCACATCTTTTTCCATTCGTTTTAAAACCAGATAAACTGCTAAATCACGGGTGGTTAATTCTAGGGTAATGGATAAGGGGTTGTCTTCACCACCAATGTAGGGTATTTCCGGTATAAGAGATTCATATTCTTTTTTTATTTCGATAGCAGCACTTTTAGCGAAATTTTCGCCGTATTTTTTTGCAATTATTTCTTCAATCTTGTCGTTGAAGTTCTCAAATTCTTTTAAGAGCTCTTTCAGTTGTTTAGTGTAATAATCTGTCATTCTTAACCACTAATTTATGCAAAAAAACCATTTCGGATGGCAGCGATCATAGTCTCATTGGAAGTGCATTTTCAACTATTTTCCAGAATTTTGGCTCTTTTTCTGAACAGAATTGCTGTGATCTGAATTCCCATTATTGTTATTGGATTTATCTTTATCCTTACCTTTATTGGTTTTTCCTTTGGTATCATTGGTTATAGTAGAATTTGAATCTTTAACCATGTTTTCAGGATTATTACTTTTGTATAATGTATTTTCAAGGTTATTAAAGTCTTTTTAAGAATTTTATGAAACAACAGGATAATATAAGGCTGCTAAACTCACTCCTATACCTGCCCAAAGCACTAGAACAAAAAATACAAACTTCTTCAAAAAATCCCCCACAATGTATACTAATAGTTATTTTAATATTATTATTAATAAATCTTCTCCATTTCTAATACTAAACCTATCAATCTGATGGTTATTGATATTATAGTCAAAATTAAGGGGATGGTTAAAAAAGTAACGTATCTGCAGTTTTTCAGGTACTTTTCATTGTTCAAATCACGTCCACCACAAACTATATATATGTCTTCTCCTTTATTAGGTAATATATTACTAAAACAAGTAATATATTACCTTTAATTGAGTTGAGTAAAAATGAATAATAAAATAGTATATACAAATTCCCTACTAATCACCATCCTGGCGATGGTAACCACCCTCTCCGGATTATTCTGGAAGGGAATGTACGCAAGAGAAACCGTTTCTATAGCAGCACAGGCCAGGGGTCAAGATTTGGTCACCCTCCTGGTAACAGTTCCCGTACTCTTATTGGCACTCTACCTGATCCGTCAAAACTCGTTAAGGGGCCAAATGCTCTGGATGGGAAGCATATTCTACTTCCTATACACCTATGCCTCGCTATCGTTTCTGGCAACCTACAACCAGCTTTTCCTGGTTTACGTGGCCCTGTTTAGCCTTTCACTATACACGTTCCTATACGGACTGCTGTCCCTGGATGTGAAAGCCATCAAGAACGATATAACTCCTGGAAAAATTAACAAAGTGGCAGGAGCATTCACCATATTCATGGCCGTCATGCTAGCCTTCATGTGGCTGAGCATGATCATTGGCGCCATAATATCCGGATCTACTCCGGCAATTCTCGAGACCTACACCACCCTGGTCATTCAGGCACTGGATCTGGGAGTACTGGTCCCGGCTGCCATAATAACCGGCGTCCTCCTATTGAAGGGCCGAGCATGGGGATATGCCCTTATGTCCATACTGCTTGTGAAAATATCTCTCCTGGGGACCGCTATTCTTTCTATGATCTACTTCATGGCCCAGAATGGTGTGGAAATAGTTTTAGGACAGGCCCTGTTCTTTGTGGTGGCCACCATTGGAGGAATTATAATTGCCATGGCATTCTATAATAACATAAATAGTAGTGTGAAAGACTATGATTCATTACATAAAATGGCTGTGAGCGGGAAATAATGAGAGATTCAGACGAAATTAAGGCCCAATATGACTCCGGACGCTTAGAAATGGAAAAATACATCTTGGTGGTATTATTCCTGGTGCAACAGCGCTGGGGATATATCATTAGTAAAGAACTGGCCGAGGGCCAGATCACCACCAAACAGTGGTTAATGATGATCGTCATGGCCAATGCATTCCAAAACCCGCCCTCCATGCAGGATGTGGCCGATGCCATGAGCACCACTCACCAGAACGTTAAACAACTGGCCACCCGCCTGGAAGCCAGAGGATTTCTAAATATAGAACGTGACCCTGATAACAAGCGTATATTGCGTTTAAAGGTCACCAAGGAATGTTTGGAATACTGGGAGAAAAGACGTCCAGAAGATGTGAAATCTATAAAATCCCTTTTCCATGGACTGGAAAACAACGAAATAAAAGAATTATTCACAATAATGGCAAAACTGGAAACAATATCCGAAAAATTGTACCAGGAAGCTAAAAATTAAGGAAGGAAATATATGAAAGCATTAGTAGTATACGGAACCCGATACGGAACTGCCACCGAAATAGCAGAAGAAATAACTCGCGTTATAGAAGAGGAAGGAATTGAAGTAGACCTGGCTGATGCCCGGCGTCTTAAAGATTGTGACCTCACCCCTTACGATCTGGTCGTAGCTGGAAGCGGAATCAAAATAGGTAAATGGACCAAAAAATCACTTAAATTCCTTCAAGACAATAAAAAAGTTTTGGCCAGGAAAAAAGTGGCAATTTTTGTCACCTGCGGTGCCGCCAACGAAGAAGAAAATCGGGCCGAGGGACAGGAAAAGTATCTGGACGAAGTGGCAAAAAAGAACCTCATCAACGAACCAGTGGCCACCGGACTCTTTGGCAGTGTTTACGATCCGGAAGCCAATGGTGGAATGATGTACAAATTTACCATGCGTTTCATAAAAAAAGACCTGGAAAAAAAGGGAATAGACACCTCTAAACGTCTTGATTACCGTGACTGGGATGAAATACGGGCCTGGGCTCGGAACCTGGCTGACATGTTGAATGAATAGATTACATATCAAAGGAGTTAGTTAGATGGACATCAGAAATGTAGCCAGGAAGGTAGGAATTGGCATAGTACTGATCATAGTGCTATTATTTGCTAGTTTCGGTTCTGTTATATTTGACGTGGCCAGTTACACCGCCATCGGGTCCCAAACCCTACATGCCCAACAGCATCCGCGTGGGAAAGGCTCTGGTAGTTTACGATCCCAGCATCACTGGAGCTGCTAAAAACTTGGCCACCACCATAGCCACCCAACTGTAGGCTAGAGGCTACAACGTGGAACTAGCTGGTATTAAAAGTTCAAAGGCAGCAGACACATCGGGTTATGATGTTATCGTGGTGGGTGGACCAATATACGCCGGAAAAGCATCTATTTCAGTTCAAGATTACTTAAAAACTTTAAACCCTGCTGCAGGCACTAAGATAGTGGTGTTCGCTACCAGTCAGGATCAGGACACTGCCCATGATAATGCTTTACTTTTAAAAGAAGCAGCACCGCTACCTGGTAACAGCACTCTACAGATAAAAGCTGTGGTAAAGATCTAAAAGACGACAACCAGAAAATTACTGCTTTTGTAAACACCCTGGTAGAGTAGGGGATTAATTAATCCCCTTTATTTTCGGAGCCTTAAAAATATGCTTAAAAGATATTATATTCCATCGGCAGTGACCTTTTTACGGTTACTAATTGCCCCTATCTTTTTTTACGCATTTTTAAATAATCAGTACGGATTATCATTATTGTTACTGGCTTTTGCAGGAATTACCAACTTACTTGATGGTTATTTGGCTAGGAAAATGGACTCGGTATCCAGTAGGGGGGCTTATCTGGACGTAACTGCTGATTTTATCCTGATTCTTACTTGTTTTTTTACATTTACTATTAATGGCTGGTAAGACCCCTTAATTCTGATAATAATAGTCACCATATTCTTTATTTTTATTTCAACGTCATATCATAAAAAAAAGCCAGTTTAAGACCCGGTAGACCGATATATAGGAGCAGTTCTCATGGGGATGATTTTTTTGTCAGTTTATTCCCTGTAGTTTTATTGAGGCAGTTTTTACCGGCTTTGTTCCTATTATTCTCTTTAACATCCATTTTCAGCCGGTGGTTCTTTTTGCGCAGAGAGAGTGTCAAAGATCAATCTTAAGGAAAAAAAATTCCTTGAAAAGTTATAAGCTACAATAACTTATATTGAAAGGTATCATACCTCTTGTAAAAGCCGGGATAGTCTAGTCAGGTAAGGCGTAGGATTCGAAATCCTATGAGCGTCGCTCACCCTGGGTTCAAATCCCAGTCCCGGCGCTTTAATTTCATTCGTTTAGAAATTCATAGTTATAACTCATTCATGGTTGCTTTTTGCGAGATCAAATTTGGTTAATAATTTAAAATGTCCCTTAGAATGTGTTACTGGTTATGGGGATGAAAAAATGGACAACCACAAGTGGCTGGACTATTTACCAACTTCTAAGTTGGAGATGCAACTCTTATCTGGTTAAAGCGGCAATGATTCTTTGCTAGTCGACACTGGCCCAAAAAATTTATTTTTGACCTATATAAAGCCCATATCCAAAGTAGCGATTGAATCCTCGGTGAATATGCAGGGCTTCCCGAGCCATGTGGTGGACTGATTTTCGATATTCTACTTCTTTGAGTTACAGTTTAAAGAATCTACCCCAAATTCTGAAAAACTCCATGCTTTCAGCTCTAAATCTTCCATAAATTGCTTCCACGGGCTCATAGCATATACTGAACTAGTGATGTCTTTAAAACCAGCTTTCTCCAGGAAGGATAACCATCCCTCTCGGGACTCGGGTTTTATTCCCATAAAATTTTGGTAATTATTTTTAATCTCTGAAAAGGGATTAAACATCCACGTCACTTCATTTAGGCCTAGATAACCGCCAACTTTAAGTACCCTATAATATTCAGATATGGAAATTGCTTTATTGGTGAATCCGGTCACTGATTCAGATATAACCGCGTCAAACGTTTCATTGGGGAAGTTAAGATTCTCAGCATTTCCCACTAAAAATTCAATTTCGGGGTTCTGTTTTTCTCGGGCTCTTTTTACCATGTCTTCCGAGATGTCAATACCGGTTACCTTACATCCTGTAAATTGGTGAATCTTTATGGCCGAAACTCCATTTCCCGACCCTACTACCAGCACCTGATCAGATTCATCAACTTTACAGAGATCAAGAAGCTTTTTGGTGGCTTCTAAGCCACCCATATGCTTGGTTATACCTATTTTGGCCTGTATTTCAAAATATCCGTACATTGGCTGTCACTATACGATTAAAGTGCCGATACACGTTCTGCTTCACTCTTAAGATATCCCAATCCTGAATCAAGAGATTTCTGCAGCATCTTCTGCATCCTACCCTTCATAATTTTACTTAAACCCCCTTCCCATGATTCTTCAGTCTCAACCACGGTTTTCCCATCAATAAGTTCGATTTTCCAGATGTGGATAGCATTAATACCCATGATCCGCCCGGTCCAAGCCAGAATATTTGGTGGTTCCACCTGTTGTAGTAGGGAGGTAATCTTTCCGACTCCAGTTTTCCACTGGAATTGGGTTCCCTCTTCTAACTCTCCTTTTAGACAGGATTTCTTGACGTCCGGGTTCCAGCTGGGCCAGGCTTCAATATCTGCCATAATGGCCCACACGGTCTCAGGGGTGGCGTTAACTTCTATCTCCCCTCGGGCCACTACGGGGGCGCTCTCTTTAATTTTAAACATAATAATCCGCTTCTAATCCTAAATCGGCTTTAAAATACATAAAATAAAAATAGGGCAATTCAAATCCATTCCTTAAACAGCCGGACAATTGGGGATCGGAAAAACCAATCAACTCATTCACCAATTTATTTTATGGTCAACATCAGTAATGGTTTTTTGGGGATCAAATTCTTTATTTTCACTTAATTACAAACATGTTAATGGTTTTATCAAAGGCCGATTGATACTTAATATCAAGAAAAGACACTGTTAAATGTTTATTATCAGAATATAATATGATTGCCGCGGGATTTTTTTTATTAGAGTCAGTCTGATTCAAAATTACTGATTTTTTTCCAGAAATGGTCGTTTTTTCTAATTCAGAAATATATATACCTTTTAATTCCCAAAATAAACTATTATGCTCGTAATTTACTCGAATTTCACTGTTGGAATCAAAAGATCCTTTTAAATAGAGTATTTGAGCTTCAGATTCATAACTGGAGATATAATCATTTATCACACCTATCTGGTTTTCTAGTCTGACAGATCCGTTGTAAATAGCTATAACAATAGATTCATTGGTAGAACCATCCATTATAATTAAATCCGGAGCATATTCAAATTTAATCCACTGGTTTTCAAATGATCCGCCGGTGCTTTTGTTAAAATCTGTTACTGGTTGAAATTCAACGTATCCTGACAAAATCAAACCAAAAAATAAGCCAATAGCAGCTAGAATTCCAATTAAAATTCCAATTAAAATTATAACCCCCTCCGTTTTTTAGTTTTCGGAGAGGGTTTGTAGTTCTGTTTTTGAGTTGTAGCCGAGTGCTATGATAATGCCTATTAAAAATACATTTAATGAAACGTGTTTAGCGATTGATTTGGTTGTATATCTGTGTATTCTATGCATATCAAGTGATAGTTTGGCTAATTTGAACATATCCTCGATTATGCTTCTTATATACTTGAAACGTTGCCAATTTCGATGTATGTTTTAAATTGGTTTTTAAGTTACTGGAAAAAGTTTTTAGTCTTATCTTCTATCTTGGAATTTCTAAAAATTTGTATAGGGTAGCTTACACTGTTTAATGCTCGTTTTAATTTGAAATTGGATTTAGGGAAAATTAATGGAATGATTTGGTATCTTGAAACACCTAATTGGTAGTTTCTGTAATAGCCTTTGACCATGATTATGGTATCTCCATGGTGCATTAAACGTCTTTTTCGCAGTTCTTCAAGTATTTCAGTGTGAATTTTTGAGTCATGTGGAGATCCCTCATGGATCAAGAAAGCCAGGGGCTTTCTTGTTTTGTAATCAATGGCCAATGTCAGTTTATAACCTATTTAAAAGCTTTTAAATGAGTTTAACCCCATTTGAACTCTCTTTTCTCAAGGGATTTTTTACTAATTTTCCTGCGAAACCAGTTTAGATCCAATTGAATATCAGTAGAATCCACAATGATCCACGCTTCTTTACGCCTTCTAGGCTGATATATGGTATTTAAGACCATTAGAATTAAATTAATAAACTGTTCATCACTAAACTGACTCATAAATCTTGATAATTCATCATTCGAAGGAATATTGGCAATTTTTACAAATTTTCGTAATTCAAATAGTTCTTCCAGCTCTTTCAGAACAAACGAAACATCCCTAGAGAAAAATATGGCAATTATCACTATCTTTAGCATCTTAACAGATTATTAAGAGGTTTTATCCCTTGTTTAGCCAGTTCCTGCCGAGTTCTGCGAGAATCGAAAATTTTAAGTATCCCGTCCAACAATTCCATTTGAAGTCTTTTTGGTCATAAATCAAAGGATATTTCATTTAAACACCAAGGGGAAGTATATAGTTCCTTTTTATTAAATTTATCGGTTTAAAAATGTCTAAAAACTATAAAAAACAACTATAAAAATGTACATTTAAAAACTCAACCCATTCAATACAACAAAAAAGAAAAACAAACACTCACAAACCCCCAAAAAAAATATTAAAATAGGACGGGGTTAAAAATTATAATGGCCACGGACTTATTCATATGTTATGTTAAATCTTAATTTTATTAATACTTAATTATTATCCCTAATTCTGTTTGCGCCTGACTCTTACCTGGGTTTATTTCGACTTTTATTAATATAAAAAAGAACAAATAACACATTAGAGGGTGAATAATCATGAAATACTTACGCTGTGAAAATTGTGGTGATTACTACGAACTTAATGAAGGCGAATCTGTCGAAGACTTTGAGGCCTGTCAGTGTGGTGGAAAATTAGTTTTCACTGAGATAATTGAAGAAAAAGAAGATAAAGCTGTAATTGACCGAGAATCATCTCATGATTCCCCAAAACAATCTTCAGAGTTTGATGAAAAACCTCTAGCTACAGAATTTTCACTTGACCCAGCCCCTAAAACTCCCTTCTGGACTCTGTCCAACATCGGTCTCTTAATGATGGTTTTAGGCTTCATAGGACTCATATTTGCCTTTTTGTTCCCATTCTTATTCCTATGGAATGTACCTACCGATAACCCGGATAGTTTCATAGGTTTGTTCGTCAAGACCATCTGGATTTACATGATATCCATCATTGTCATGTTTTTGGGGTTAGTGTTATTCTTAGCTGTTAATTTGAACAAAAATAAAAAGAAGATCGCCAGCAATTTAGGGGGGGTAGCGGGAAAAATCCAGGAACTTCCTATGGATTATCATGTTTTTACCAACGTCAAACTCCCTGATGTCCGGCTCAAGATCGGACAGTTAGTGGTGGGCCCCACCGGCATATTTGTTATAGAGTCCCACAGTTTACCGGGATACTACCTTATTGAAGGAGACGATTGGTGGAAAGACAGTGGAAACCGGAGGGTTAAATCTATCTCTAATCCAGGTAAGCAGGCTAAAAGTAAGACCATGAAACTTAGGAGATTTTTAAACTCCCACGAGGTGAACGTAGAGTACGTGGCGATGAATCCTGTTGTATCCCTACCTCTAGATAATTATCGGGTGGATGAAAAGCCCCGCAACTACAATTTGATGACTCCCGACGAGGTTTCAGAGTTTATACTGAGTAAAAAGAGTAGAATAGACGAAGATCTGGTGGAACGAGCGGTAACTATCATTAAACGTTATTCAAGATAATTTTTTTCTTTTTATCCCTGATAATAGAATATTTTTAGTCATACTTATATACTCATTAAATAATAAAGTATTACAAAAATAATATAAGGGGGGGAAAAGTATGACTGAAGGTTCTAATAATATTCTAGGGGAAGAATCCAAGAAGGAGTATACT
>JAUYBK010000112.1 GCA_030693105.1 Methanobacteriaceae archaeon
AGTTTTAAAGGCATTTTTCTCTTTTTATATAGGTTTTCCAGGGTTATGAACCAACCGGAAGTCATGTGTGAGCGTAGAGTGGTTTTGCTGGATATGGGCTTTAACTCTTGGAGTTCGGGAAATACTCGCTCTAAAACACGCAGTCCCATGTCATTTTCCACATCCAGGGCAGTGGACAAGTCCAGCACCAAGTCATCCCCACTGCTATCTCCTTTTTTGTAATGACGAAAGACCTCCTTGATACTGTTAATTTTTTCTTCGTTCAGGGAAACTCCGAGCCCTTCAATTTTTTCAATTTTATCCATACCCAACCCAATATCTGGCCGGGGAAGTCCGGCGAGGTAGAAGCAGCGGTCGAGGACAGCAGGGGATTCAGGTCCAAACTGGCGGTAGATATGGTCTTCGTCAATGAACAGGGGGTTAATAGTTTCCTCAAAACCCAGCATCAGGTAGGCTTGTCTTAATTCCCACATGGTGCTGTACAAGTCGTTGGTTTTTCCGGTTTTAAGAAAAAGCCGAGGATACTCCTCATCGTGGTGGGGCTTTTTCAGGGTGCTGGCAGTTTCTATCCATGCCTTTTCAAAATCCCTTTTTGCCAGCTTTATTATTTCCTTTTTCTTCAGTGAACTGCCTCCCGTCCTTCTAATATATAAGAGATAAGTTTTCTATCCTTTTTATATTTAGCCATACTGGGCATAAATTAAATAAAGCGTGGAGGCCAACTGCATAGTATGGAAAGGGAGACCCACCAGACAGATGTCCTGGTCATCGGATCAGGAGGGGCCGGCTGTAGAGCAGCTATTGAGGCCCGGAAACACGGATTGGAAGTTACCATAATTTCGAAAGGATTATCATTCAAATCCGGATGCACCACCCTGGCTGAAGGTGGTTACAACGCTGCTTTTGCCTACGTAGACGAGGAAGACAGTACTGAAGCTCATTATAAGGATACTCTTAAAGGTGGGGGCTACCTCAACAACCCCCAACTGGCTCGCATCCTGGTGGAAGAAGCCCCGGCCAGACTGAATGAACTGGAAAGTTACGGGGCGCTTTTTGATAGGCAAAAATCTGGTAGACTTAATCAAAGACCATTCGGTGGCCAATCATATCGCCGGACCTGTTTTCAAGGGGATAGAACCGGACACGAGATGATGGTGGCTCTTAAAGAAGAGGTAATCAGGGAAAGTATCCAGACCGTGGAGGAAGTCATGGTCACATCCCTCTTGCAGGATGATAATGGAAGCGTAATAGGGGCCTGCGGATTTTCGCTACCCACTTCCAATTTCATCGTATTTGAAGCGAAATCAACGATTTTAGCCACGGGCGGGGCAGGATGGCTCTACCCAGTGACATCCAACGCACTCCAGAAGACGGGTGACGGTTATGCTCTGGCTTACCATGCCGGTTGTGACCTTCTGGATATGGAGCAGGTGCAGTTCCACCCTACGGGAATGTTATACCCCGACTCCCGAAGAGGAGTTTTAGTGACGGAAGCCGTTCGAGGGGAAGGTGGAAAATTGATAAACGCTCTTGGGGAGCGGTTCATGACCAACTACGATCCCCGGGGCGAGCTTGCCACCCGGGACGTGGTGGCCCGTTCTATTTATAACGAAATTAGGGAAGGAAGAGGTACTCAGAGTGGGGGGGTGTATCTGGACGTGACCCACCTATCTGCAGAAATTATCGAAGAAAAACTGGAGACCATGCTCTTCCAGTTTCTGGACGTAGGCCTAGACATCCGAAAAGAACCCATGGAGGTGGCCCCCACTGCGCACCACGTAATGGGGGGGGCTTTAATAACCCCCCACTGCGAAACCACCGTGCCTAGCCTTTACGTGGCTGGTGAAGCAGCAGGTGGAGTTCACGGGGCGAACCGGCTGGGAGGAAATGCACTGGCTGATACCCAAGTATTTGGAAAAAGAGCCGGCTTAACTGCTGCTAAAAATTCTATGAAAACCTTCTTTAGTTCTAATGAAGAACAGGTGAATGGAGAAGAAGATAAGATCTACCAGCTGTTCGCTGAAGGTGATTATTACCCCCAAGAGGTCAAAAACGACCTTCGGGAATTAATGTGGGATAACGTGGCTATTATACGAAATAAACCTGGACTTGAATCTGCTTTAAAATGTATGGGAGGGTTAAATGAGAAGATGGATAGTTTGACAGTCCCTGAGGGTAGGGGATTCAACCGCTATCTTCAAGACGCCCTGGAACTGAAAAACATGCTATTATTAGCAGAACTAGTTACAAGGTCGGCTTTAATTAGAAAAGAAAGTAGAGGCTCCCATTACCGGGAAGATTATCCTGAAACCAGGGAAGAGTGGAAGAAGAGTATTGTTTTGAACAAGAATGGAAGACTCAGATTTTTAGAAAGGTAATTAAAATTCTTTCATTTTTCAAAGTAACCTATATAATCATTTTTTCCTTTAATTTTGTATTCTGAAATATCACAATCTATACTACCTTTTCCTGGGGGTTTTAATTTCTTTGGAAAGTTTTGCTATATTTTTCCATTCCTTCTTTCAACCTAAAAATAATAATAAGTATGCCCTGACCGGGACTTGAACCCGGGTAATAGGATCCGCAATCCTACGTGATATCCGCTACACTATCAGGGCATTAAAAATCAGAGCACACACTATCGGTGCACTTATGATACTATACCTTTTTTCTATTTAAATATTTAAGGTGCATCCTAATAGTATCACTTATTTCTCTTCTAACCTTATCAGTGATACTTGGAAAATCGCTTCTATCGTGCATGGTACTTTTTCCAAAACAGAGGTCTTTAAATACGTAATCGGCAAATTTCACCGGTTTTTTATAACGGGGTATGAGGTGCCAGTGCAGATGAGCATCGGGAGGATCCTTTTTGTAGCCAGAGTTTAAAAGACACCCCCAGTTGAACATAGTGACTGGAAACGCGGTTCGGAGTGCGGATTCTAAATCTTCAACAATTTTCGAAAAATCTAACCACTCGGGATCATTCAAACCAGATAAACTAGTTTCGTCTCGTTTCAATGCTACCACACAAGTCCCAAGGTTCCTCTGGTCCGGGGCCAGGAGTATCAGCCAGTATCTACTTTCGGCTAAACAGGAACCGTAGTCCTTAACTTTGTCGAAATACTCGCACTCCATGAATAGATTTTTCTCCTTCATTATAAATAAAAATTCGAAAAATAAGAAAAATGGTTGTTATGAGTTCATTGTTTAACTAAAACCATTTCAAACTAAAAATATTTCATTAAAAAGTATATCTGGATTGCTGTTAATGAAAAACCTAATATGCTGCCAATGATTACTTGCCAGGGGGTATGTTTTTTAAGATAAACTCTACTCCACCCCACCAACGGCACCAATATGGTGAAAATTAAACCTGGCCAGCCAAACAAGTATATTAACGCAGTTAAAGGTCCAGTAAGTCCCATGGCGTGGATGCTGATTTTCCAAAAATGATTTATTATTAACACCAGTACGGTGTTGTTCAAGTAACAAAACATTAAAACCGTGGTTAAACTCGGCGCACCAATGAGATATAATACTATAACGCCTATAACATAGGAAAAGATCACAAGAAGGAGTGGATAAAATCTGTCTTCCTTAACTGGCAGATCATATTCTATATTTTTCTTTTTGGCCCATATTAATCCAATTATAATAGGCATGATGCCTGCGAAAAAAGCGCTGGTAATAGCAAAAACTACCCAGGAATCGTTGGGAATCAAGAAATAATTAATGGTTAAAAAAACTACAATGGCCACAAGAGGGGCGTTACTGACTGCAGATATCCACTCAGCCAGGGTTTCTTTAGTGTCAATGGCATTTTTGTTGTTTTTCATGATATCGTCCTGAAATAGATGGTAGTCCCACAGTTAAAGTGTGAAAAATACTCGAGATAACTATTCATTCCCCCA
>JAUYBK010000001.1 GCA_030693105.1 Methanobacteriaceae archaeon
TTACCATAAAAATATTGACCATGAGAATGCCGGTATTGTTCTAACTTCTCAATCCGGTGAAACAGCTGACACTCTAGCCGCTCTTAGAAGAGCAAAAGAGGAAGGGCTTCACACTGTTTCCATTACCAATGAAGCTCAGAGTTCCATGATGGAAGAAGCTGACGATGCGGTTCTCACCTTGTGTGAAAGGGAAAATGCTATTCTGGGTACTAAAACTTACATGACCCAGTTAATGTGTCTTTATGAGATTCTCTTTGGAATGGATGGCTCGAAAATGTCCGAAGATGTATTAAGAGATATCAAAAAGTTACCAGATACTGTGGATGGGCTTTTGAAGGCTACCGAACAGGACAACCGGATTATGGCTGAGAACTACCAGGATGAAGACTTATTTTACTGTCTGGGCAGCGGACCCAACTACGGGCTGGCCTACAAGCTGGCCATGACCATGTTCATGGAAGGGGCACTTAAACATGCCTGTCCATTATATTCAGGTGAATTCCGACACGGTCTAATTGAACGGGCCGAAAAAAATGTGCCTTTAGTGTTTCTGGATGCCGGTTACCCGGGAGACGAGTTCACCCGCAAGTCCATCGAGTTTGGGGAAAAGATCGGGACCCACAATATTGTATACCGCATGCAGGACTATTCTAATTTAAATTCTCTTTTATCGCCATTTGTACTGGCCGTGCCCCTGGAATGGTTTATTTATTATTTGGCCCATTACAATGGTGAAGATCCAGGTAGTACCCGGCATATTGGGAAAGTGCGATACTAAAAAAAGTTGATATTAATATTTTTTCTCTCATGTCCTTGTTCGTGTGCATTTTTTGTACCTTAACTTTAATCTAAAGATCGGTACAGATAATCTTAGAGTTCAGGCCATTCTTGCGTTATAATTAGAGCAACCTACAACGAAATGCATGGCTACCGTTTTGCACATCTTCGAGGGTAAGAGCGTATTTTTTTTATTATTTAAACTAAATTAGTATTAAATTACTTTTAAAATAAAAAAAAATAAAAAAAGTCTCCTATTCTACCTTCACCTCAAATACTTCCTTTTTCTCCAGTTTAGGCAGCACCACAGTCAATACACCATTATCAAACTTAGCTGCAGCTTCATCCATTTTGATCTTGGCCGGTAAGACCACCGTCCGACTGGCTTCACCATAGCTTCGCTCTTTTTGGTGGTATTTAACTCCCTCTTCTTCGCCTTCTTCTTCGGTCTCTTCCTCGAATTTGGCCTCGATGATTAGGGTGTCCTCGGTAATGTCTATTTTTATATTTTCCTTGGTAACACCGGGGAGGTCAGTTACGATGGTGATAGTTTCGTCATCTTCAGCCACATCCATGCTGAGTTTGATGGGAGTGTTGGATTTGTAATCTGCTATGGCCTTTTCCAGTTCTTCCTGCTTTTCTTTGATGGTATCTACCATGTCGCTAAACATCTGTTCTGCCATGATCCTTCTTCGAATCATCAAATTCCTCCAGTATCTCTATTATTTTTGATACACCGCTTCCCTCCGACGCGGCTACCAGTAGAGGCTCTTCTCTCATATTTATATGTTTTTGAATGTACTTTACATTTTCCTCGTCTTCCAAAAGATCCGTCTTATTGAAGACCGGAAATACTGGTATCCCCTTGAAAAGGTTCTTCACCTCATGGTAAAGGTTAACCTGATTCTTTAATGCATACCCCGCGGTCATGGAGGGGTCGAAGATAAAAAATATCAGGTCGGCCAAGTTTTCCAGGGCGACCATGGCCTGGAGTTCAATTTCGTTCATATCCATCACCGGCCGGTCCAGTAGTCCCGGGGTGTCTATGATCTGGTACTTCTTCCAATGCCGCTCCAAATGGCCGATTTGTATTCCCTTGGTGGTGAAAGGGTAGTTGGCCACTTCGGGTTCCGCCGATGTTATCCTGCGCAGTATGGTGGACTTTCCCACGTTGGGAAATCCGGCTATGACTGCCGTGGTAGCTTCAGTGTCCACCGTAGGCATGTTACGCAGCTGTAGTTTGGCGAAGTTTAAAAATTCCAGTTCGTCACCTATCCTGTTGATGACCGACGCTATGCGCCCAAAAGCCTCACCTCTAATTTTTGAAGCCTTTTCCGGGGGCGACCTTCTTATCCGAGAAGTATATTGTCCTTGTAATTTTTCTAATAGATCACTGGCCCATTTAAGAGCCCCTAATGATTTTTTAAGTTGATCCACCCCCACTACCACGTCGATGTAGTCTTGGTAAAATTCGGGCATTTCATCAACACGGGGGGTATTTTTCAGAATGTTCTCATACGTTTCTCTAATTACTTGGCAGGCCGTTTGCACCCGGGCCTCTTCAATACGCTTGGATTTGTCCTGTCCACGTATTTTAGAGCTTCGAACCTTCATAGCCGCCTTTTTAGCCCTCCGAAAAGCCTTGTCTATCATTTCATCCGGAGTGGGTATGGTTGGTAAAAACATTAAATCACTTTCATCTTTCCTCTTCTTCTTATCCTTTATTTGTCAAAATTAATAGGATTCTAAATGAATTGATAGTTAGAATTATTATCTGACATTAAGGGAAGTATCATGTTCAGCAATCATAATCGGGAATTTCTGTCAATAAAAACAGCATCCTTAATCTCGTTTATATCACTATCCTCCTAATCACCATTATAGTATTGCTTATAGAAAGTAATTTAGATATTCGGACCATCACCATAACAGCTTTAAGATAGCAATTGACGACAATTTATCTTTATTTTACTCTATTATTAAACAAATTTGGCCGTCAGGAAAAAGAAGGTAAATTAAGAAATTAACCCTCCCATCTGGACCTTTAAAACTATTACCCCGGGGTTTGCAATTGTTCAAGACCTTCGTCCAAAGGATACCACACCTTTTATAATTGGCCAAATGAGGGAACTAAGTTTAAAATT
>JAUYBK010000113.1 GCA_030693105.1 Methanobacteriaceae archaeon
AGCAAAAAGCAGACCAAGCTTTTCGTACTGCTCTGGCCATCCTTACGGAAGGAGTGGTGGCCGCCCCTTTGGAGGGTATAGCTAAGACCCTCATCAAGCGCAACTTTGACCAGACCTGGTACTTGGCAGTGTACTTTGCTGGACCGATCCGAAGTGCAGGGGGAACTGCATCTGCTCTGGCAGTACTCATAGGGGACTATATACGGATTTCACTTGGTTTGGATGTTTACAAACCTACGGAAAAAGAGATCGAGCGTTACGTTGAAGAAGTAGAACTTTACGAATCAGAGGTTACCAATCTTCAGTACTCCCCCACACCGGAGGAAGTGCGTCTAGCAGCCCAGAATATTCCGTTAGAAGTAACTGGGGAGCCCACTGACCAGATCGAAGTATCACACCGGGATCTGGAAAGGGTGGAAACCAACCACATCCGGGGAGGAGCTCTACTGGCCATGGTCGAGGGGGTCATACAAAAAGCTCCTAAAGTACTTAAATATGCTAAAAAACTCCACATAGAAGGTTGGGACTGGTTAGAAGATTTTTCAAAGTCCAAAGAAAAGAAAAGTGACGAAGACGAAGCCCCTAAAGTCGACGATAAGTACATGCAAGATATAATCGGCGGCCGTCCAGTGTTATCGTACCCTCAAGCTGAAGGAGGATTCAGATTAAGGTACGGCAGATCCCGGAATACTGGTCTGGCTGCCATGGGAATTCACCCGGCCACCATGGAGATAGTTGAATTTCTGGCAGTGGGAACCCAGATGAAGATCGAACGTCCGGGTAAAGGGAATTGTGTGGTTCCCTGCGATACTGTTGAAGGTCCTCTGGTCAAACTGCATAATGGTAGTGTGATCCAAGTTAATTCCGTAAAGCAAGCACAGGAAATCAAAAAAGATGTGGACGAGATCATCTTTTTAGGAGACATGCTGGTGGCGTTTGGAGAGTTTCTTCGGAACAACCACGTACTCTTGCCTTCGGGCTGGTGTGAAGAGTGGTGGATAGAAACATTGAAAAATTCCCCTAAATTTACCGATGAAAAAATTCTTAACGAAGTTCAGTATGATCCGATAGATGTGGAGCAGGCCTTCCAACTATCGCGTCATTATGAAATTCCACTGCACCCTCATTACACCTACTTTTATCACGATGTTACTCGAGAAGAACTCAACCAACTTCGGAAATGGCTTTACGAGGCCACCATCAATTCTGAAATTCAAGAAGACCTTAAACTGGAATGGAAACCGGAGAAAAGAATACTGGAAGTCCTGGGTGTACCCCACCTGGTTGAAGAAGGCCAGATTGTAATAGCCAGAGATCACGCTTATGCTCTTTTAAACACTTTAAATGAACCATTAAAATTGCAAGATAACTTGGAAACTATTGATGCAGTGAATCAGGTATCTTCCGTTGAAATAATGGCCAAAGCCCCCACCTATATTGGTGGAAGGATGGGAAGGCCGGAAAAGACCAAGGAACGGATGATGAAACCGGCACCCCATGCACTTTTCCCCATAGGTACCAGTGGTGGTAGCAGGCGTAACATAATTCAATCTGCCAAGAAGGGTACCATCAGTGTTGATATAGCTCGATGTAAATGTACTGAATGTGGAATAGGTTCCATGCAGTCGCTCTGCCCAGTATGCGGTGCACCAACCATTCCCGCTGGTTCGGGTAAAAAGAGAATCAACATTTCCAACCTCCTGAAGAAGGCCTACCAGAGAGTGGGTGTCCGTAAGCTGGATGAGATAAAGGGCGTTAAGGGTATGATATCCAAAGAAAAATTCCCTGAACCATTAGAGAAGGGAATCCTCCGGGCCAAAAATGGAGTTTACACCTTTAAGGACGCAACTATCCGTCACGACTCCACCAATCTTCCATTAACTCATTTCATACCCGAAGAGATTAAAGTCAGCCCCCCAAAACTCAGAGAACTGGGTTACACCCACGACATTCATGGAGAAGAGCTGACACGGGAGGACCAGGTGGTAGAGATCCAGATACAGGACTTGGTAATTTCCGATAATTGTGCGGAGTACCTGTTGAAGGTGGCCAACTTCGTGGACGACCTCCTGGAGCGTTTCTACCACATGGAACCCTACTATCGCGTTAAAACCAGAGAAGACCTGGTGGGACAACTGGCGGTGGGTCTGGCACCACACACCTCCGCTGGGGTCTTAGGCAGGATCATTGGTTTCACCAAGGCTTCGGCCTGTTATGCTCATCCCTACTTCCACTCAGCCAAGAGGAGAAACTGTGACAGTGACGAAGATTCAGTTATGCTTCTGTTAGATGCCCTTTTGAACTTCTCCAAAGCATACTTGCCCAGCAGCCGTGGAGGCCGTATGGATGCGCCCCTGGTTTTATCTTCCCGGATAGACCCTGAAGAAATAGACGATGAGTGTCACAACCTGGACACCATGGAACACCTCCCTCTGGAGCTTTACCAGAAGACTTTGGACCATTCTAAACCGTCTGACGTGTTGAAACTGGTGAGTAACGTCAAAGAACGGTTAGGAACCGACGAACAGTACCACGGACTCATATATTCTCACGAAACAACGAGCATTCACCAGGGTCCTAAAATATGCCTCTACAAGGTTTTACCTTCCATGAAAGAGAAGGTAGAGGGTCAGATAAAGCTTGCAGAACGAATAAGGGCAGTTGATCAGAGGG
>JAUYBK010000178.1 GCA_030693105.1 Methanobacteriaceae archaeon
AAGGGACATGAAGGCACCACCGTCTTCCCACAGGCTTCCGGTTTCGTATATGCCCGTAACGGTGAATTCCTCCCCATAAAAATCAATGGTATCACCGACCTGTTTATCCAGGGTTTCACTGGCTTTTTTACCCAATATCACCTCATTGGTGCTGTTACTGGTGAAAGCTTTTCCATCTATAAGTTCCACCCCGGCAATTCCAAGATTATCGGACTCAATACCCATCAATATGAAAACCCCAGTATCCATGGGATAGGCATTCATTAAAACCCCCACAACATTACTAACCCCTTCTATCTTGGATATGTTCTCAATTTTTTCCTGGTCAATGTTACTGGCCCCGAACCCCATGGAATTAGCCTCTGTGACGGTAAAATCAGAATCACCTGCCTTAAGGGTGCTCTCTGTAGACAGTTTCAGACCATCGGTCACCAGACCCAGGGCAATGATGGTGGCAATTCCGATAGATATGCCCATAATTGCTAAAGCTGTGCGGGTTTTATTCCTAAAAGGATTTTTAAGTATTAGTCTTAAAAATGACATTTCTCCCCCCCCTCCTAAGACAAGTTCACATGAAATCGCTATGTTAATAGATTAGTATTCTTGCATAAAAATTTCACTGATAGAAGATCAAGGAAACCTCAACATACCCATTGGTTAAGTTACTAGCATAATAGCTTATTTTAAATTAAAAACAAGAAATAGTCTCAAATTATATGGTTCGGTCTACAAGCACCCCCGCTCTCATCTTCCGAACCATTAATTATCACATCAAAGTGAAAATGTATTTTCAAAGAGAACTAACCGGTGATACCAATCCATTACTGTATCATGTCCATGCGGGTGTTTTCCAGCTCTTCTTCAACGTTGTACTTCTTCTTTTTCTTTTTATTTGCAGATATTTTTATGGTAGGTGGGTCCATCACCGGCAGACTACCATCCATGGCAATGGACTTTATTACCTGGATTTTTTTTTTCTTTTTAGTTTTTGGCATCACATCATCCCGAAAACTTTAATCAACCTTCCCCACCGGTGCTGCGTAGATTACAAACTCCTCCTCTCCATCCAGGCCCAGCAGTTCATCAAAGTATTCCTGATCGTAAGCCCCAATGGCACAGGTCCCGGAGTCTATAGCTTCACAGGCCAGGTACAAATTTTGGCCCACGTGGCCCGCGTCCATGGCTATTACCTTATGTGAATCAATTCCATAGCGCCATTCCATGCGGTAGGGTATGGCCGTCCAGATGAAGGTCACCGCCGACTGTCCGGCAAAGGGCTGGTCAAAAGTGGCCTTAACTATCTTCTCCTTTAGATTATCGGTCTGAAATTCCAGCAGTAATTCATGGGTCAGGGGCAGGTATCGGTAAACACCTCCCTCCAGTCCTTCCACCTGAAACACCGCCAGGTAGGTTTCCAGGGCATGACGGCAGCCTGCGGAAGGCACAGTGCGGAAGGCGTACTGCCCGGCGTAATGGCGGATGCCCTGGGTTGCCCACAGGAGAAATGATAATTCCATCAGGGTTAATGGTTCTTTTTTATAGTTTCTTCGGCTTTTCCTGTTTTTTATGGCTTCTGATAGTGAAATATCAAATATCTCCTCCCAATCAGTATTTACAAGCTCAATACGGAGAGAATCAGGGGAATATGGTTTTTCTATAGGAGGCGTTGGGACTCCCTGGCTCTGGTCCGTGGTAGAAAAATCGATGGTCTTGCGGATGGAGTCTTTTAAAAAATACCGGTATTTTTCCAGTTCTTTATCCATAGTAATCAGCTCTTAATATTCATACATTTAGTAAGTTCGTGATTAAACAAGTATTAATCATTTTTTTCCATATTTTTCATTTATCTCCCGGGCCACCATCTGACTAGAAACCATGGTCATAGGCACCCCAATGCCGGGATGGGTGTACTGGCCCGTGTAGTACAAATTTTTTACCTTCTTGCTCTGGTGGGCCGGCCGGAACAGGGCCGTCTGATCCAGGGTGTGGGTTAATCCGAAGGCAGTTCCCTTATAAGCATGGTATCTTGTTTCAAAGTCGGTGAGGGCGAACAATTTTTTGACCACCACCTCTTTTCTCAGGTCTTCCCCTACTTTAGATTCCAAATCATCCATGATCCGGGTGTAAAATGCTTCCCGTAGTTGCGGTGTGTCTTCCAGGCCCGGGGCCAGGGGTGCTAAGATGTAGAGAGTATCACATCCTTCAGGTGCCGCAGAATTATCAGTTAACGAAGGGACATTGACATAATAGGAGGGATGTTTGGGCCAGGCTGCCCTCTCTGGGTTGAAAACTGCATTGAAACCATCCTCCCAGTCTCTTTCCAAAAAGAGGTTGTGATGGGCCAGTCCCTTGACCTTTTTACTGACACCCACATAGGCCACCATGGCCGAGGGTGATAGTATCTTTTTCTCCCAGTAATCTTCATCGTAGGTCCGGTGTTCCGGGGTTAATAGATCTACTTCACCGTGATGGTAGTCCGCATTTACCACTACCAGGTCCGGTTCGTAAACTGCCCTAGTGGTTATGACTCGTTTCACACGGTGATCATGGACCTCTAATAATTCCACTGGTTCATTGAAGATGAATTTAGCCCCGTATGATTCTGCCAGATCTTTAACCGCAGTTACGATCTCCCTCATTCCTCCCTGAGGATACCAGACCCCTAAGGTGAGGTCGGCATGGGAAACCAGGTGGTAAAAGGAGGGAGTGTTCTCGGGGGACCCTCCTAAAAATCCAATGGCGTATTCTAAGATTTTACGGGCCTCGTCGCTTTTAAATTGTTTGTTTACGAAGTGCTGCAGGTTCTCCCACAGCCGCAACTTAGGTGCTTTTAGAAGTAATTTTCCACTTAAAAGGTCCAGGACCGAACGGTAATCCTTGTACAACATTTCGTTAACGGAGAATTCGTACAGTTCCCGGGATGATTTCAGATAGGCCTTTAATTTTTCCCCTCCCCCTTCCTCAAAGCTATCAAAGAGTTTGTAATTCTCTTCTAGATGGGGTGAAACATCAAATACATCCTGGTCATAAAAAAAGATACGATAGAGAGGGTCCAGCTTTTCTAATTTAAAGAAGTCTTCTGGTTTTTTATCAAAATCAGCAAAAAATTTTTCGTATACATCGGGCATCAGATACCAGGAGGGGCCCATGTCAAAGTAGTACCCATCCTTATGGTATACATTAGCCCGCCCTCCGGGTTGTTCGTTTTTTTCAATTACCGTAACATCAAAGCCGTCCCGGGCCAGTAAAGCCGCGGCAGATAATCCACCGAACCCTGCTCCTACTATAATTACTTCCATTACTACACTCCCCATCTTATTTTTCTGTGGTTAACTAGTTATTTTTTCTCCATGTTCCAAGTGGAACTCGGGTTCGCCAACCACTACCAATCCCAGGTATCCGTTGACGGTCAATAGGTCGCCGTTATTTAAAAGTTCTGTGGCACAACTAACACCGTTTACAGAGGGTATTCCTAGTTCACGTGCTATTATGGAGCTGTGGACCAGCATTCCACCTCTACGTTCCACTATTCCTGAGGCCAATGAGGCCAAATGTGTCATTTGCGGTTCTATATCCATTTCATCATCAATACCCACTACCCTAAATGGCTCGGGACCGGGCTTCGTCATAATTTTTTTATGCTTCATAGTTTTTGATTTCGAGACGCAATTACCTGATCTCTCTTTTAGAGAACTTTTTTACACTGGAAGTACATGTCTTGGTTTTAGCTTAATCGAACAATTGTCTGACAAATTTACCAATACTCTCCATCGCCCGGTCTGCTTCGGGCAAACGGGAGGAGAATATCTGCCAACAGTGAAACATACCCTGCCAGACTTCAAAATTCACCTTTAGCTTTTTTTCCACCGCCAAGTCACGGAAACGATTAATGTCGCAAAGTAACAGCTCACGACTACCCACCTGGAGCATTAATGGTGGCATTCCTTTCAGATCGCCAAATATGGGGGATGACAGAGGGTTGTTTGGGTCCTGGCCCTTTAAATATAATTCACGAAGTTTATATAGACGTTCGTGATTAAGCCAGTCCCTTACATCCTTTAGATGCTGGTAAACAATAGGAAATGTCAAATCAACCACCGGTGACATGCAAACCACCCCACGAGGTAGGTGGTCCGGGTCTTTTTTTAAAGCAAGGAGGGTGGAGAGAGCTAAATTACCCCCGGCCGACAAACCAGCAATAACTATATCCTTTGTTTGAAGTCCTTCTTCTAAAAGCCAGAGATAAGAATTCAGGCAGTCCTCTGCCGCAGCAGGGAAGGGGTGTTCGGGTGCCAGCCGGTAGTCCACACTAAAAATAGAACAACCCGTGTTTTTTGATAGTCGCTGGCAAAGGTCCTGGTGACCATAGGTGGAGCCCATGTTAAATCCACCTCCATGGAAGAATAGTACGACCTTCTGAGGGCTACAATGAGGGGTTACTAACCAGTAAGAGGGGATAGGAGCATCTTCATCTTTAACCATATTCAGAGGACCCTTTGAACTAAAAGACAAGTAAAACTCATCAAGATGGCGGCGCAGTGTGTTAATATCACTTTGGTCCGACTTAAACTGGTTTTTTATAATTTTAAGTACATCAAGAGCTTCTTTATTCATGATAAAACCGGCAATATTAATTGTATTATGTTATTTCTCTAATTTAATTTTCTCGGTAGTCTCAGTTTTATTTAAAAATCCTGCGGCTATTTTTAGGTGGTCTGTCATCTTTTTTTCCTTAGGCAGATGGCTCTTTAACAGGGCCAGTCGTGGATTTTTCTTTAAAAGATCCGGATGATTCCCTATAAATCTCCAAAAAAAAGCATCCCCAATCTGACACCGATCACCCCCGGGGATAGTCACTCATCTTCAAAAGATAATTAGAAGAGCCTTAATAAGATGGGGATGTTCTAAAAATAGTTGGTGTGGAACAATTGTAGTGGCACTGTCTTTTTAGATTCATCCCCTTCCTCCTATTTTTTTTATGTAACTGGAGGCTATAAAAATAGAGATGAAGAGCCACATCTATTGAACCGGGACGCCACCAGGAAGACTATCCTCATTTTTATAAGAAAGTTTATGTCAAAGTACGAATAAAAAAAAAGATAGGAGGTAATAAAAATGCCCGTTATAACCATTGATGCACCACCACTGTCTAAAGAACAAAAGGCCCAACTGGTTAAATCTTTCGCTGAAACTGCCAGTGCAGTAATGAATCTTCCGGTAAGTGCCATGGTGGTAATAATCCATGAAATACAGGCCGAAAATGTGGGAGTGGGAAACATTCTGCTCTGTGATCGGGATTGAAGAGTAATAATACACAAAATTAAGGGGAGTGATGGCAATTTCCCGGTCCAGTATAACGATTTTACAGACCAATGATAGCCACGGCTACCTTGAATGCCATCAGGAACTTTTTTGGAATGGTGATC
>JAUYBK010000182.1 GCA_030693105.1 Methanobacteriaceae archaeon
GCAGATGCAGGAATCCATTATGAAGTGATACTTGGACTTCAGTATCATCTTTTTTAAGACCTGGCTGGGAAGTACAGTCTCTTCTGTTACTTCAATATCTTTATCCAATTTAACGTCGAGGGAGGTAACCGCGCCGTCCCGGGGAATTACCTGTATGTCATCCCCTTCAAAAAACAGTTTATCCACCATCCCTGCCAGAGGAGGTACTTTTCTACAAAGTTTAGCCAGACTAAAGCGGGTGTTAAAGGTAGACTTAATAACCCGGACACTGATGTCTGAAAAGGTGATCTTTGCCATTTTTTTCTCCATTTACTCTTAGGTGAGAATCTATACCGGCGTTAGAATCCATAATAATTCCTATCTAATGATTCTTAAATCAGCAGAGTATCTTCTCGGTACGGCCTTTTCTGATAATATCTTTTGGCATGCTCTACAATCAGGGCATGATACTCCTGGTAGAGCGGAAATTCCCGGGGTAGACTGTCTTCAAAGAGATTTTTAACCTTCAGGTAATTATCTTTCTCGTCAATAATCTCCAGGTGACTGAATATCCTCTTAGTATATGTGTCTACCACGAATTCCGCCTGTTTATAAGCATATAAAAGTATGGAATCGGCAGTCTCATTCCCCACCCCCTTAACCTTTAGAAGCTCCTTACGGGTGGGAACTCCATCTTTTAGGGATAGGAAAAAGCGGCTGATATTTTTTAAATACCGAGATTTCTGGTTTAGAAATCCAGCCGGACGTATCGCTTCTTTTAAGGTATTATCGTCTAGAGATAATAATTTCTCAGGGAAATTAGCGTCCAACTCTTTTAGGTTCCACAATGCCTTTTCAGCCGAAGTCCAGGCCGTGTTCTGGGTTAAAATGGCCCCCAAAATTATTTCAAATTGTTGCTTAGGATTTTCTGGTAAATCATAGTTAAGAGGATGATAACCGTGAGTAGAACCCGTTTTTGTGGGATTTCCACCTTCCAAGTCCATCAAAGGCCACCAGCCCTGAGGCCCGTAAAGATGGTAGAGTGTATAGTATATGTGGATTAAGGGATCTTTTCTATCTCCACTCATAATAATAAATAGCAGTGGATATTATATAATATAAAGGATTATCACGTTAATTTAAATAGAGGATGTTCTTTATGTCAAAAAACACCACAGGAAACATGTTCCGGGTAACTACCTTCGGATCCAGCCATGGAAAAGCTTTAGGGGCAGTGGTAGACGGTTGTCCCGCGGGATTAGAACTTTCCAGGGAAGACCTACAAGCCGAGTTGGACCTGAGGAGACCGGGAACCAGCAAAATAAGCAGTTCCCGGGAAGAAACCGATGAGGTAGAAATCTTATCCGGAATATTCCAAGGTAAAACCGACGGCACCCCCATTGCCGCAGTAGTTTACAATAAAGACGCCGATTCATCTGCTTACGAACCATTTAAGAATAAACCCCGACCAGGCCATGGAGATTACACCTGGACTGCCAAGTATGGCCACTATGACTACCGGGGAGGTGGCCGGGGAAGTGGAAGAGTAACAATCGGCCACGTAATAGGGGGAGCTGTGGCTAAAAAAATATTAGAACTCCTCCAAATTAGAGTAGTATCTCACGTAACTCAGATTGGAGAAATCAAGGCCAACCATGTGGCTTACAGTTTAGTAGAAGAATATTCCCAGGAAAATATCGTAAGATGTGCTGACCAGAAAACAGCCCTTAAAATGGAAGAAGCCATACTGAAAGCTAAAGCCAAAGGAGACTCCCTGGGAGGTATCGTGGAAACTATAATATTTAACCCTCCCGCCGGGCTGGGAGAACCAGTCTTTGGCAAACTGGACGCCGACCTGGCACAGGCCCTAATGGGTATAGGTTCCGTCAAGGGGGTGGAAGTTGGTTTTGGTTTTGAACTGGCTAAATCCACTGCCAGCGTCACCAACGACGAATACTACTTCGAAAAAGACCAAGTCAGGACCACCACTAACACTTCCGGAGGTATAGTGGGAGGTATATCTAATGGGATGCCTATTGTAGTTAGAATGGCGGTTAAACCCACCCCATCCATCAGCACCGTGCAAAAAACCGTGGATTTAAAAAAGAAAGAAGAAATAGAAATAAAAATTAAAGGACGCCACGACCCTTGCATCTGCCCCCGGGTAACGACAGTGGCCCAGGCCGCAGTGAACATGGTCTTAGCCGACCACCTTTTAAAGGGTGGTTTTATTCATCCCTGCCGGTTATAACGGGGAGTTACACCATTCCCTTTTTAAAAATCTATAATGACTTATCAGGGTCGTCACTACCTTTCACCATTATACCTATCATACTGCACTTAAGGCTCAACCGGAGTACAACTTAGGGTGCCAGCGATAGTGGCGGCAGCAGCGGTGGGGCAGTGGCACTGGGCCCGGCATATCCTAAGATCTTCTATGGCCAAGTGCGGCCTCCTTTATTTCTCCCGCGGAGAGGCGTTAAAAGTGATGTTTAACCCGGTTTTTCTGACGCTTGCGCGGCGGGCAAGAACTTGGAGAATCGTGCCACTGGAAGTGCTTAAAATTGACATATTCGTAGTTATAATACTCCTGACACATCAGAAGTCCTTGCTTATATGTTATTCCACTATATATTACTATTTTTAGCCCCTTAGATTTTTCTCTCTAAACAAATGATTTTGCTTTTATTTTTATGTGTTTAGATGGGTATTTGTTATCTTATTTCTAAAAATACATTTTTTTATTTGTTTTATAATAATATTGGGGCTTCTAAACCGTTAAATTTAAATATTGATGCTTACATATATTTATTTGGCGATAAAAATGAAGCATCATTTAAATTACAGTAAAGAAGACCCGAATTATGATTTGTTATGGAAAATATTTAAAATTATAGGTTCCATAAAATTAAAAACGATAATGGCTTTAAAAGGTGTTAAGAACATTAATATGATGATTTTATCAATTAAAATCATTTTTACAGCTATTTTCTTCAATACAACTGTTGAATTTGTTGTTAAAGATTTAAAAAGAGATAAAAAGTTGAGAAAATTTTTCGAAATAGAGGATGATGTTCCCGATGCGATTCAAGTTTCAGAATCTTTATCAAGATTTAAAGCCGATGCGTACATTAAAATTGTAAACAAGATATTAATGACAACAAAACCATTAAAAAGACGCGGAAAATTAACATTTATAGTTGATGCTACTCCAATAGACTTGGATTACAATACAAAACGTAAACATCGTTCAAAAAAATACCTAGAAAAACAAAATCTGAAATGGAATTATGCATCCTCTTATGGTTTTATATTGGATTTAAAGCAACAATAGTCATTGAATATGAATCTGCAATGCCTGTTGCCATTGTAATCCACGCTGGAGCACCACACGATTCCAAAATCTTCACGGAAATAATGGAAAACCTAAAAAAACGAAGAATAATCCGAAAAGGAGACACAATAATATTTGATAAAGGATATTACAGCTACCAGAACTATCAAATAGGTATTTCTAAATACAAAATCGTTCCTTTGATTTTCCCCAAAGATGATTTCAAAATCCGAAAATTGGATGACAAATTAACCTATCCTCTACACGTATTTAACAATAAAAAAGCTGAAACAAAAGCTAAACAGATATACAACACCTTGAAAGAGATATTATTAGAAAAAATAAAGAATTGGAAACGATACAAACCCATACGTGGAAAAATCGAAGACTTTTTCAAATTATGCAAATCAGGACTAAGTTTAAAAAAATTACACAAATATACACCCGAATCAGTGGAAAGAACCACCATACTAACTGTATTTTTAGCACTCAAAAATCGTAGATTTTTGGTGCCCCCAAAACGAAGTTTTTGAGGGCAGGAATCATCACAACACTAGGTTACAACACCAAAACAGCCCAACAAAAACTCTCAGAAACCTAAAAAAAACTAAGACCCTAAAAACCTTATAACCACTTATACAAAAAAATAGATAACCTAAACTCAATTATTACTCTTAAAAGTAAGATCAGAACTTGATAAACTAGTAAACAAGCCCTAAACGAATATTTTATATATAATCATAAATGATAAATAATTATAATTATAAATAATAGTAAATATTATTCAAGGTGGTCTTAATGTTAACTTCGGTCCAGAAGGAGATCTTGCAGAGTCTGATTAATTTATACCGCAAGGCGGGTGGAAAGTCCATTAAAGGCGAAGAAATAGCAGAGATAATGAACCGCAATCCCGGTACTATCCGTAACCAGATGCAATCCCTCAGAAGTTTGGGGTTAGTTAAAGGTGTTCCAGGTCCAAGGGGTGGTTATAAACCGACCATTAAGGCGTATCATACTCTAAATATTCATGATTCAGATAAACAGACCCTGGTCCCTATATTTCGGGATGGTAAGAAGGTTAAGGACATTACCGTGACAAAAATAGAGTTTACCAGTATACCCCATCCCGGGGAATGTGAAGCTGCTATTTGTGCCGTGGGCAACATAAAACAATTGGACCTGGGAGATCGGGTTAGAATCGGACCCACTCCCGTGAATAAGTTGGTAATTGATGGTGAAGTGGTGGGTAGGGATGATATGGATAACATTTTACTTTTAGACACCACCGCCATCAGAAGTATACCAAAGAAAAAGGTTATAGATGCGGCTACTACCCGGTTAATTACTTTGAAAGGTACTTTGGCTATTAGGGATGCAGCAATACTTTTATCAGATAAAAAAATTGAAGGTGCTCCGGTAATGGATGAGGGCGCAATTTTGGGAATTTTAACCCTTAGCGACATTGCCCAGGCGCTAGCCGATGGTAAGGAGGATCTTAAAGTGAAGGACATTATGTCCATCCGTATCGTCACTGTAGAGGAAAATGTCATGATCGCCGAGGCCATTGAGATCATGAATAAAAACCACATTGGCCGGGTTATTGTGGTGGATGATACTGGTAATCCGGTCGGAATCGTCACCCGTACCGATCTTCTGGATAACATTGCTGGTCTCAAATAAAATTTAATCACCATAATTTTTTTTACAGATAACACTAACACTGGTTTTAAATCATATTTTTACGAGGTAGAGGAAATTTGAAAGTTCGACAAATGAAGATCACAAAAAAAATGAGTGTCACGGAGCTTCTGGAGGAGATGGGAAAATCAGGAGCTTTAGGGGCAGGACGTATTTACCGGGCCACCCAATTAATGGCCGAAGTAATGGAAAACGAAGACACAACGATATTTTTAAGTGTAGCTGGACCAATGGTCCCCGGTGGCTTAAGGAAAATTATACGGGATCTAATTAACGATGGATATGTTCAGGCCCTCATCACCAGTGGGGCTAACCTCACCCATGACCTTCTGGAGGCTTTCGGTGGTGTTCACTACCGGGGAGTTCACCATGATGATGAAAAACTCTGTGAAATGGGAATGGGTAGGATAGGAGATATATATACTTGTTCAGAAGATTTTGAAGTCTTTGAAAAGAAAATAATTCCCATAATCTTTTCTATTTCAAAAAATCATCACCACCTCACTATTAAGGAATTTATCAAACAGATTGGTCTGGCCTTAGATGATGATGAATCCATAATACGCACCGCGGCCTTAAAGGATGTGCCCATTTATGCCCCGGGGGTCATCGATAGCATGCTGGGTTTGCAGCTCTGGATGTTCACCCAGGAGAACCAGCTACATCTGGATGCAGTGGGGGATATGCACCTATTATCTGACCAAGTATTCGAGGCGAATAAGCTTGCCACCATAATCCTGGGGGGAGGATTACCAAAACATTATGCGCTGGCTTCTAACCTCATTAAAGGAGGGGTTGACGCTGCCATCCAGGTAACAATGGACCGTAGTGAAACCGGAAGTATGGGGGGGGCCCCACTGGAGGAGGCCAAGTCATGGGCTAAGGCCCGGGCCGGTTCCAGCCTGGTGACTGTCATTGGTGATGCCACCATCATTTTCCCCCTAATGGTAGCCGGAGCAAGGGCTATAATTACCAGAGAATAAACTATTTTTTTGATGTTTAAGGAGTTTTAATGTTATTTGAAGTTCTTCTTTACCCCCTGGCCGGATTTTTCATGAAAATATCCGACGATGCCCAGGATGAGAAGAATAACATTATATTAGGGGCTTTTACTGGTTTAATATCTGTAATGGCACTGGGGTACTTAGCGATTACCAGTAGCGACGCCGCCACCATATTTTTGGGCATATTGTTAGGCACCCTGCTGGCGGGTAAAGTAGACAACTGGGGACATATTATCACTCTTATAATTTTCCTGGTAATATTGACCATCTGGGGCATACCTGAACTGGGAATAGTGACTTTAGCCCTCTGCCTTGCCGCAGCATACGGGGACGAAGTGGGGAACGACGATGACTGGTTGGTTGGAAAAAGAAAACTTACCCTGTTTTTCCGGTACCGTTTTGTCCTAAAATTAACGGTTCTTTTCTTGGCACTGGGAGGATTAATACAAAAATTCTATCCAGGGGTTTTAATACCCGGAGTGACGTTTTTTCAACCAGAAACATTTATTTACTTCTTACTTTTCGATTTGGCCTATGAAATGGCAGGAATAGTCTTCAATACTCTGTATAATGGACTGAACCGCAACATTAGGCGCCTTAGCTAGATAAATGCTCCTACCAATAATAAGTGCGTCGGCAAAATTAAGAGTCTCCCGCGGATCCCCTCCCTGGATACCTACTCCGGGTGATATCAAGAAGGATTCAGGCCCTATAATGTTCCGAATCTTTCCTAAACGGTGCAGTTTGGTGGATGGCCCAACGAAGTTTGTAATACCAATATCTACTCCCATTTGGGCTATATCTTCAGCAACTGGTTGAATAAAGCGGGAAGCACCGGGGTGTGACATTTCTGTCAATAAAAAAATATCTTTTCCATTTTCTTGGGCCGAATTCAGGCAGGCCTGAGCACTGTCCTCTCCCACAAAACCGTGCACAATGATGGCATCTGCACCGGCCTGGAAAGTAAGATCAGCAATTTTTTGATTGGTTTCGGGAATGTCCGCTACTTTAAAATCAGCTATTATCTGACAATCAAATTTATCCTTAATGAACCCAATTGATTCTAAACCCTGGGCTAGTACTAGCGGGTAACCAATCTTAATGGTGTTTAAATCATCTGAAACCGCTTCCACTACCTTGATTGCTCTTTCCATGTCAGGAACGTCCAGAGCCATAATTATCTTATTTTTTACTTCCATAAGATTAGTTGGTTAAACAATTTTAAATTATTTTCCGAATAAAAAAGTGATTAATGGAATAGGGAGGATTTATGTAATTTCAAAATTAAGATACATTTTTTTAGCTCCAGTGTCAAGTTTTATAATTAAAGAAAAATTAAAGAAAAAAATGGTTTTTGGTGCATAACTTTATACGCAGAGAAAATAATAGTAAATTTAGCCATTTTTTTATGGCTATCGGAAGTGATTAAAGTGTTTAGAGACAATTACGGTAGAGATAATTACGGTAGTAAAGATAATTCTGCCCCTATTAGTGAAGGGGAAGAATATGATGTTAAAATTGAGGATACTGGCCGAGATGGTGACGGTATCACTCGTGTAGAAGGGTTTGTGATTTTTGTTTCGGGTGCCAAAGTTGGCGATGAAGTCAAAATCAGGATTAACTCGGTAAGAAGGAATTTCGGTTTCGCCGAAGTAGTGGAATAAAATCTTTTTTTAAGATTATTAAAGGAAGTGATTTAATATGTTTAGAGACGACTACGGTAGTAAAGATAACTCCTCTCCTATTAGTGAAGGGGAAGAATATGATGTTAAGATTGAGGATACTGGCCGAGATGGTGACGGTATCACTCGTGTAGAAGGGTTTGTGATTTTTGTTTCGGGTGCCAAAGTTGGCGATGAAGTCAAAATCAGGATTAACTCGGTAAGAAGGAA
>JAUYBK010000183.1 GCA_030693105.1 Methanobacteriaceae archaeon
ACAGACTATTCGGGTTCGAAAAAGAAACGTAGACTACCACACCCAGGTCTTAAAAGACGTGGACGTGCGGGTGTTAGAGGAGCTTTATGAAAAGCGTATTGGTGAATTTAAAGTCCACTACGGTGAAGTGGAGGTCACGGAACATTATTACCGTTACAAAAAAATCAGCCAGGGTAAAACCATAGGCACCTACCATTTAAATTTACCCCCACTGCACTTTAGGACCAAGGGGTTGTGGTTCACCCTCCCCGATGATATCCAGGACCAGATCAACCATTACATCAGTGGTAAGGAAGTTTATGAAGGTGGTTTGCACGGTACGGAACACGCCATCATAGCCATGTTACCGCTTAATGTGCTGTGTGACCGGATTGATATGGGGTGCCTTTCCACCCCTAAACATCTCCACACTGATAAGTCCACCATCTTCATCTACGACGCTTACCAGGGAGGTATTGGTCTGGCAGAAAAGGCCGTGGACCTCATGGAGGATTTGGTGGAGGTGACCTATGACATGGTCCGGTCCTGCTCGTGCACCGACGGCTGTCCTTCCTGTATTTACTCACCTAAATGTGGTAATGACAACCAGCCGTTACATAAAAGGAGCACCCAATATATTTTATCCCGGATGTTGCAGATGATGGGGAAGGATAAATCGGAACTTCCACCCCAAGTAGAGGAGGTTCTAACTAAAAGCCGCAGCACCCGTCGGGGAGTGGGTGCCGAGGTTTACCAGGGTAATAAGAAGATTAATTAGGAGCTTTCCAAATACTGTGGCTGTTTTAGCGGTTATTATAATGTAACAATTATTTTGGTACGTTATTATCTTCTCTACTGCAAGGAGTCAGGAAATGATTAATTTAGTTTTTTATTTAATTACATTCTTAGGTTAAGAACTAGAATGAACCATATTTAATAATTGGGGGTGCCCATTTAGGGAGTCGAACACCCCTGATCTCAGGTGATTTTACCATGATGGATCAATCATATTATTCCACTGTACAAAGAATTCTCTTGATAATTCTGGCACTCAACCTGGCGGTGGCTTTTGCTAAATTAATCTATGGTTGGTCTACCAATTCATTGAGTATGGTTTCTGACGGGTTTCACTCCCTTTTTGACGGAACTTCCAATGTTATTGGTATTATTGGTATTATGATAGCGTCCCGACCACCGGATCTTACTCACCCCTACGGTCATTCAAAATTCGAAACATTTGCCTCCATCGGGATCGCTCTTTTGCTGTTTATCACCTGTTTTGAAATATTTCAATCGGCAATTGGGCGTTTTTTTAACCCCGCTGCACCAGATATTACTATTTTTAGTTTCTTGATAATGGGGGTTACTATTGCCGTTAATTTAACTGTTTCCAGGTATGAACACCGCAAAGGTAAAGAACTTGATAGTAGCATCCTGATCGCCGATTCAATGCACACCCGTAGCGATGTTTACGCATCTTTAATGGTTATTGTAGGGTTTATTTTAATTAAAATGGGTTTTGGTATAGCTGACCCCCTTATTTCCATTTTTATTTCCATTTTAATTGCCAGGATGGGTTTAGAAATTATTAAAAGTAGTTCGGACGTTCTATTGGATAGGGCCCCCCTGGATGATGAACTCATAAAAAAGATCGTGTGTAGTGTGGAAGGAGTTCGAGAGTGTCATAAGGTGCGTTCCCGTGGAGAGGATACTCAGATATACGTGGATTTACATTTGACCTTAAATGTTGGTGATTCTCTTAACGAGGCCCATTTAATAGCGCACGAAGTTGAAAATAAACTGAAAAATTCTATACCGGGTATAAAAGATGTGGTAATTCACATGGACCCCGGTGAAGATCAGTAAGCGCAGGTACACTTAACTCGGGAAGTTGCAGTATTTTATTTGAGTTCTAGGTTGGTGAACTATTTTACACTGGAAGTGCACGTCTGGTAATTTTTTTTTAAAGGTTAGTTTCCGATCCTACAATATTGTTATGACTAATCAACAAATATATTAATACTCCTAGTGTCCATAATAAAAAGTACCGCCCCTGATGGAGAAAATATATCTGCTGGTGATGGCTTGGACGAACTGGAAGAATTATTTCAAAACGGAATGCTAAGGAAAATTAATCCTTCACCACTTAAAAGTGCCTTATCTATAAAAGAAGCTAAATTAAGGTTAGAAGAGGCTAAACTGAACTTAAAAAGTGGAATCTTCCGTTCATCTCGGATTTCATGTTACATGGCATTTTATCATGCCGCCCGATCCATACTATTACGCGACGGTGTTCAGGAAGAAAATCCCCACTACCTGGCACCGTATTTGATGAAATATTCAAGGGAGGGACTATTAGAGGAGGAATGGCCTGAACTGTTTGGATGGATGTTAAACCTACACCACCAGGACTTGTACCACTTCCAGGCCATCCCCTCCCCTGAAGATGCTGAACTATCTTTAAGCCTGGGAGTAGACTTTGTAGGCCGGATAAAGATCCTCCTGGAAGAGACTAAATCCGGAAAAAGAGCATTTATTAAACAGAACGCTGCTGAAAGGTCCTATTAAAACTTAATTCTTTTTTCATTATTTAATTCTTTTTTAACCAATAATCCAATTAGAATTCCAATTAGAATAGTATCTCAATTTTTCACAATAAACTACAATCCTCGCTTAGAGTTAATGAGTTTTTTCAAGGCCTCCTGATTGACTTCCCGTTGATATAATGGTCGGCCATCCCCCTCATAAACTTTGAGGTTTTCATCAAAGGTTTTTTTATCCTTATTTTGATAAAAGATACCCAGGGGATAATTTTCAGTTTCACTGGCCCTTTTAAATGCTTCCACCTTATCCTGGGGGTTGTGTTCTTTTTCCAGGTAGTAGGTGTGCTTCTGGAACCACTGGTAGGTGTTAATCCGGTTGAAGGTTACGCAGGGCTGGAAGATATCCACCAGAGCGTAACCTTTATGTTGTATGGCATTTTTAATTATTTCCCTGGTTTTTTCAATGTCACCGGAGAAGGCCCGGGCCACGAAGCCGGCCCCTAAAGATATGGCCACCGTTAAGGGGTTGAAGGGTTCTTCAAAGACACCTTCCACTTGTAAGGGGGTGTGGAAATCTATCTGGCTGGTGGGGCTGGCCTGGCCTTTGGTCAGGCCGTAGACCATGTTGTTGTGCACGAGGTTAGTCAGATCCACGTTGCGGCGGATGGTGTGCATGAAGTGGTTTCCACCTTCTCCGTACATGCAACCATCTCCACTTACGTCTATCACCGTGAGTTGGGGGTTGGCCGCTTTTATACCGGTGGCTGGTGGGAGGGACCTTCCGTGCAGGCCGTTGAATACGTTACTTTTAAGGTAGTGGGGTAGCTTACCGGCCTGTCCAATACCTGATACCAGGACCAGTTCTTCAGGTTTAATATCCAGATCAGATAATGCCTTTTTTATAGCCGTTAAGATGCCGAAGTTCCCACATCCGGGACACCAGGCCACATCGGCACCTAACATGTCATAAACATCTTCTTTCATTTTAACTCCCCTTTTATATTAGAAATAACCTCCTCTACGGAGAAAGGAATTCCATTATATTTTAAAACCTTTTTATCCACTTCCTGGCCCGTTTCCAGTTTTATGAGATTGGCAAACTGGGATTTTATATTGTTCTCGAAGATCACATTTTTTTCTGCTTTCTCCAGTAACATCCGGGTATCAGGGTGCAGGGGATATACCTGCTGGAAGTGTAGGAGGGAAATTTCCTCGTTGTCCAGCTCCTCCAATGCTTCCTTTAAAGGGTGGTAGGTGGAACCCCAGCCCAGTACCAGGAGCTGGTAGTGGTCAGATCCATAGAGTTCGGGGGCCATAACCTCATTTTTAAGCTCTTTTAATTTATGGTAGCGTTTTTCAACCATTTTAGTGCGTATTTCCAAGTCTTCAGTGAGGTGACCGGCCTCGTCATGCTCGTCGGAGTCCGCCACCACCAATCCATTTCCATAACCAGGTATTCCCCGGGGTGAGATTCCCGATGGAGTAAACTGATACCTTAAATAATTTTTTTTAGTTTTCGCAAGGTAGTTTTTTATTTTCATGTCCCTAAGATTCTCTTCAGGAAAGTTATAGTACAGATCCGCCAGGTACTGGTCGGATAGTATGAAAACGGGTATCTGATATTTTTCAGCCAAATCAAAGGCTTGCTGGGATAGGTAGTACGCATCTTCCAGCTTACTTGGAGCGAAGATGGCCCGGGTAAATTCACCGGGTCCCGAGTAGAGGGATAAATCCAGATCTTCCTGGGCGGTCCGGGTGGGAAGTCCCACCGCAGGTCCGGGGCGCATACCAATATAGATCACCACCGGAGTTTCTGTCATACCAGCTAAGCCAACGGCTTCCCCCATTAGGGCAAAACCGCTACCGGAGGTGGCTACCATACTCCGGGCCCCAGCGTAGGATGCTCCCAGTGCCATGTTCAAAGCAGCAATTTCATCCTCAGCTTGTTCAAATACCAGCTCCACTTTACTGGCGTGTTCTGCCAGGAAGGCCTGTACTGGAGTGGAGGGGGTCATAGGATAGGATGATATGAAACGGCACCCTCCGGCTATACAACCTAAAGCTACTGCTTCGCTACCGTTTAAAAGAAGTTCAGAGGATAATGAAGGATTTTTTTCTATTTTAATTTTTTTTAAAGATTCACCTAACTGGTAGCCCTGGTTCCCGGCTTTTATATCTTTTTCAAGAATTTCTTCACCTTTACGGGCAAACATGGAGGTTAAACAGTGGTGGAATGTTTCCAGATCGACATCCAGCATTTGGCACACCGTACTCGCGGCAATGATGTTGGCGAAGATGGGTCCTCCAATTTCCCGGGCCATCTTCCTAAAGGGGAGTCCAATGTGGTCTTTTCCCACATCCTTTTCATCACCGATAATAATCGTCGCAGAACTTATCCGGTTCTGCAGGTGTTTAATTGCACCCGGACTAAGTGCCACCAAGATATCAGTCCGGTCCAGGAAGGCGGCGACTCTCCGGGATGATACCCGGATTTGGGTGGAGTTTTGACCACCTCGCACCCGGGACATGTATTCCTTGGAGGCTGACACATTAAAGCCCGTCATTTTAAAGGCCCTAACCAGAATCTGTTCCACAGTTTGGATGCCCTGCCCTGCCTCCCCACAAAGGACCAGGGAAATATCATTTTTTTCTGGGACGCTAATAACCATTTATAACAAACCCTTTGATTTTGCTTCTCTTTCGGTAGTTATTATGTTACCATAATTATTTATTTTTTAAGGATTAACTGCGGATTTTGCGGTTCTGTAATTTTTTTTTTAACAATAAATAGAATTTGTTTCCAAACGTGATAAATATTCTTAGTTTCAACTGAATTAGCTTTCAACAAGGGATATATCCTCAACCGTCCCATAATTATAATTAATGGGGGTAAATGATGGATAGAAAAGAACAATCTAAGATATTAAAAGAAGTCTTAGGTCTTGAAAACGAGCCAGTGGCTGTCACCTTTACCATTGAAAAAATAAAAACAGTACAGGGGGATAAACTGCCTATCTGTGAGGCATTGCGAAGAAGTGCGGATGGTGAGTCTTTTATAATTGACGAAGAGGCTTCACGTTGTCCCGGAGGGACCTGGCACTGTGGCCTGATGGAACCACCCACTGCTGATGGAAAAAGGAGGATCCAACGATTTTTAACTAAAGGTGAGAAGCTTTATCATTCGGTAGCTGCCTTTGAACGCAGTCAAACTATTAACATCCCTCCACCAACGGGGCTGGCTGATAAAATCCTCTTTTCACCATTATCTGAGGCGGATTTAAGGCCGGATGTGGTGATCTTTTTAGTAAATCCCGAGGGGGGCTGTCGTTTGATGCACCTGGACTGCTACTGGGATGGTATACCACCCCGCATCGAGCCTAGCGGTGCCCTCTGCCACGCGGTGATCTCTTACTCAGTAATGACCGGCCAGACTAATTTTTCCCTGGGTGATTGGACTGCC
>JAUYBK010000190.1 GCA_030693105.1 Methanobacteriaceae archaeon
TTCCTGTTTTAGAATAGTTTTGAGAAAATGGAGGATTGGCTATTACTCTGTCAAATTTCATTATTTCCCCATTTTTATCAATGTGTTGTGGTGATGCCAGGGTGTCCTCGTTTCTGATATCTGCATCATTTATTCCATGTAAAATCATGTTCATTTTACAGATAGCCCAGGTTCCACCGTTACTTTCTTGTCCATAGAGAACAACATTTTCGGGGTCCTGACCTAAATCCTCTACAATTTGTCGAGATTGTATAAGCATACCACCTGAACCAACTGTAGGGTCGTAAATACTCATTTTTTCTTGTGGTTCCAGCATTTGTACCAGTAATCGAACTACTTCTTGAGGAGTATAAAACTCTCCACCCTTTTTACCGGCAGAATCAGCAAAATATTTAATTAAATATTCATAGGATGCACCTAATACATCATGGAATTCAAAATCCTTATTACGCATCCTTTTACTATTAAAATGATTAATAAATTCTACTAATTTGGCATTAGATATTTTACTACTACCAATCCTTTTGTTAAAATCAATACCACTAAGAACGCCTTCTAATTCATCTATATTAGACCTTTCTAAAGCTTCCAAGGCTTTATTTAATTCATTGCCCACATTTGTTTTAGTATCTTTGAGATTTTTCCAGCGTGCTTCTTCAGGGACAAAAAATGTGTATTTATCTGGATTTTCAAGTTCCTTCTCAATTACATCTTCAGACCAACCCCTTTTCTTCCAATCTTTTAAGTTATTTTCTCTTTCTTCATCAAATCGGTCAGATGTTCTTTTAAGGAATAACATTCCAAAAATGTACTCTTTGAATTCGGAAGCATCCATTTTCCCCCTTAATATATCTGCTGCTCCCATTAAGTGACTTTCTAACTGTTTAAGTGTTAATTTTTCTGCCATTTTATACACGTCTCTAATAACTTATTTGGCACGATTATTGATCAGAACGAGACCTTAAAGTGTGAATATTGAGATTTTCAGCGCTTTTTAATAAAACTTGTTCAGCTGTGAATCTCATTAGGGGTAATTCTCTTCTTAACTCACTTTCATGTTCTGAAAATGGTACATATCTATCTTTAAATCCTTCTTTGCTGTGAATAAGAGCATTTCTAATTCTATATATTCTCCTAGCTAATAACTTCTTAAATTGGGCATCTTCTAGTTCTCGTAACTGAGGAACTTCAACAAATTCTATTTCTCCATTCGTAATATGTTCATAAAAATCCACATCATAGTTATTTAAGTCATATCTCAGTTCATCCACATCTAAATATTTTTTTAAAACTAATTGGAGCGAATTTTCTTCATTATATCTATTTTCAGTTCCTTTAATAAAACTTACAAGCTTTTCAAGCTTTTCAGCATTTTCTGATGAAAAATCTGGAGTTGCTATGATATTTTTAGTGCCATTAATGAGATCTTCATCAGCAACTATCTTATAGTAGTATTCGAGTACTTGATAATATGAGAGAAATTCAAGAACTGGATTTTCAGCTGATAGGGCTTGATGATAATAATAAAGTGGTTCCCTATTATAAATGCGTCTCGGAACTGCCATATCATTAATATTTACTCTTTGAGGGTTCCGAATGTCATTTTCTACATATCTAAATTCAATAAATGGTAAATTTATATAATTCAGGTAAAACAAAAAAGAATTAAACAAATCATAAAAATTAATTAATTCCAACTCCGCTTCTGATTTAATTTTCACTGTCCATAAACGACCAAAAAGAAATCTAAAAAATTCTTCTAAAGTTATAGAATCTGTATCCCTTCTTCTTAATCTCATTCGTAATGTTCTTCTAGCTTCATATTTCAACGTGCTTTCAAGATTTTCAATAGCTTGTTCTATTCTGCCCCTATGCTGGGGTGATAACAGGAAATTTGCAGTGAAAAGACCCGGAAAATCAGAATCCTCTTGAATCATTGATCCAAAAGAAGCTAATATATATTCAAAACTGGGTTTTGAGAGAGAATATTGGATTCCATTATCTTCATCATCTTTAATTATTTCTTCGGAAGGAAGTCGTACGAGTCGTGATGGTTTAGTTATCGAAACTAATTTTTCAAGAGATGAAATTCCATATAAATCTGTTTTATTAATTTCAAGGTTAATTAGATTGTTCAAAGATTCATTAACCCTATATTGGTCCACTAAGATTTTAAAATCTTCATATACCCAATTACCATCTTCTGATATATCAAAGCCACATATATCCCTTATACTTCCTAGCAAAACCTCAGATTCAATACTGATATTAAAACCCCCTATTCTTTCCTAGATCTGGCCCAATTACAGTATCGATGAGTTAATCTGGCGTTTTCCGGGATTGTTTTGCCACCTTTCCAATACTGTTTGACATGATCCAATGCAGCATCATCAATGCCACTTATATGCTGTTTACAAATTGCACATGTAGGATCTGATTCGTATAATTCTTCTTTAAGATGGGTAGAAAAACATCTTGGCTCTTTAGTTCCAGATTCAATGATACTTTCGAGCTCCATTCGCCATTTGTCAAACCGAGTTCTGGTGGCTTTTACTGTATTAGTTGAAATTTCAATGGAGTCTATAAATTCTTTATCATTTGTCATGAGGTTTATCCAAGCTTCTCTGATAGAATCAAGGTTACTAAAGACCTGATTTTTATCAGCATTGGCAAAAGTAAACATTAAAACTTCGTAAAGTGATTTGTTGAATTGTCTG
>JAUYBK010000192.1 GCA_030693105.1 Methanobacteriaceae archaeon
AAATACAGATTTGTGGATACCAGCTTTAATCTAATTAAAGGTGATTAACAAATGATAACAGTTAAAAATTTATCTAAAACTTACGAAATCGAGGATGGGGGAAAAATCCCTGCTTTAAAGGACGTCAACTTCCAGGTGGAGAAGGGAGAGATCGTGGGGATCATTGGGACCAGTGGCTCGGGTAAGAGCACCCTCCTGCGCATACTCCGGGGAGTGGAGAGCTTTGATGAGGGAGAGATCAATATGGGTGATCTAACGGTTAAACATGATTCTACCCCCTACTACTCCCGAAAACTTAGGGAAGCCACTGCCATTCACCTGCAGCGTTCATTTGGTTTATGGGCAGAAACAGCCATTCAAAATGTCCTAAGAAAACTTTACGGCGCTAAGTATGGTGATGAAGGCATGACCGACTTTGAACACGCCTACGATGAATTTGGCGACGAAGCCAGGGAAATTCTGCGCCTGGTAGGGTTAGAACATAAAGCCGAGCATTTTTCACCAGTTTTAAGCGGTGGAGAAAAGCAGCGCCTTATTATGGCCCGTCAACTTGCTAAAAAACCTGAAGTCTTACTTTTAGACGAACCAGCCACTATGTCCTGTCCTAAAACTAAACAGGAGATATTGGACGCTATTAAAAATATCAACCAGGAATTAGGAGTCACCGTCATCCTGGTATCGCACCTCCCGGAGGTGCACCGCTACCTCTCCCAAAAACTCATCCTCATGGAAGATGGTCGAGTAAAAGATGAGGGAACCCCCTCTGAGGTTATAGAAAAGTTCCTCACAGGCATGGATCCCGAAGAAGATGGTCGGGACCCGAAAAACGTGGGACCGACCGTGGTAAAAGTAAATGATCTTAAACGAAGCTTTTACCTCTTAAAAGGGGGTCACGTCCTCACCATGAAAGATATATCCTTTGAAGTTAAGGAAGCGGAAATTTTATCTTTTATAGGTCCCAGTGGGGCGGGTAAAACCGTACTGCTGCGCATGATAGCAGGACTGGATCAGCCAGATGGTGGTGAAGCTTCTTTTAAGCTGGACGGTCAGTGGGTGGACATGCACCTGCCCGGAATAGAACGGATGGCCATCCGGAGACAGATGGGCTTCATGCACCAGGAATTCTCCCTTACCCACCACGCTACTATCCGGGACCAGATCGCCCACCGCTTAGGTGTTAAAAACGAAATGGTCATCGACGCTGCCAAGAAAAAGGCTGAAGAGATGGGGATCAGCGACCAGGTACTGGATGTTTTGTACCAACTAACCGACCTTCCCGAAAACGAGGCCAAGTACCGTCTGGAGAAGATAGGACTCTCAGCTGAAATATTAGATGAACTATTCCCCGGATTCCCGGAAAAAGAGGTCCGCAAGTATGCAACACCCATCTTTGAAGCACTGGACCTTCCCCTGAAAATATTAGAACGCCGTTCCTACGAACTATCAGGAGGGCAAAAAGTAAGAGCTACTTTAGCCCTGGTCTTAGCGTCCCAACCCCGCCTGCTCTTTTTAGACGAACCATTTGGTGATTTGGATCCAATAACTTTGAGAATGGTCTCCAACAGTCTCAAACGGATAAATCAACAGTTTGAAACCACTATGATCATGGTCAGCCACCACGTGGACTTCATTGAAGAAGTGGCCACCCGGGCCATCATGCTGGAGGAAGGGGAAATCATATCCCAGGGAGACACTAATGTCCTCTGTGATGAATTTATAAAAAGATGTAAGGCTACTTACCTGGAATCAGAGGTGATTTAAATGGAACTATCCAATTTTTATAGAGTTTTAGCACCCCGCACTACCGTAATCGTTACGACCGTCAACCAGAAAGGAGATATTAACGCGGCACCCTTTTCTTTTACCATGCCGGTGTCGGTGGATCCTCCCTTAGTTGCCGTTGCTTCGGTTCCCACCCATCATACTTACCACAATATCCAGGAGACTGGTGAGTTTGTGGTGAACGTGCCGGGTGAGGAGATATTAGACCAACTGTGGGTTACGGCGGGCAGTTTCCCGGAAGATGTAAACGAACTGGAAAAAGCACATCTAACGGCTAAAAAATCTGAAATTGTTAAAGCACCAGGTATAGAAGAATGCTTAGCCCAAATAGAATGTAAAGTACACTCGGATGAGAAGTGTGGAGACCACCAACTGGTGGTGGGGGAAGTGGTTAATGTATCCCTCCGAAAAGATGCATTGAAAGATGATCTATTAGACGTGGAGAAAATGAAGCCCGTCCTTCACCTGGGCGGTAAAAACTTCGTAGTGGGCGACCACCGCCAACAGGTAGAATGAGTTAGGGGGATAACTAGACCGGCCGAACTAATAGGAATAAGGAGAAATCTTTAATGTTCGAAAAGATAATGGTACCCAGTGACGGTTCCCAGCACGCCAAACGCGCTGAAGACGTGGCCCTAGCCCTAGCAAGAGAGTTGGGGTCCACGGTGGTGGCGGTGCACATAATTGATGATAAATTTATAACACCCTTCGAAGTACTGGAAATGGAAGGTAAGGACATACTTAAGTCTGTCACCAAAAAAGGGAAAGAATTAGGCGTTCAAGTCGATGAAATACTCATCTTCGGCAACCCCATCCACGACATGGCTAAGATATCTTTGAAAGCCGAAGCCGACTTGGTGGTAATCGGGACCCACGGCCGGACGAGATTGGAGAAGTTAATTATGGGCAGCGTGGCAGAAAGTGCCCTTAAGATTGTGCCGGTGCCCGTGATGCTGGTTAAGTAAATACAATGTATTAATATGTCAACATAAAACATAGATTTATATATTACTGCCCCAACATTATTTTAGGGTAAGATGTTTTAGTTGGTAATGAACATCTCTGGGGGACTTATGAGATTAATCGTAAAATTAATTCCAGAAGATGATTCTACATATGATTCTGTGAATAAACACACTATCCAAGGCTTTATTTATTCTTTACTAAACGACACACCCTACTCTAACTACCATGACTCTATTGGCTTTAAAATAGACTCAATAGTCTGGAAATATATACTTCAAGCCCTATCCTACCCCTATTTTAAGTTTTCAAAAGTTCCTTAGCCTTTACCGCCCGGTAGGTCTTACTTTTGTAATTAAATGGAGCAGAGATAGCTTTTTTAGGACAAAAAGATGTGCATCTTAAACAGTAAGCACAGTCTCTTAGATTAACTGGATATTTGCCTTCTTCCATTTTAATATTGTTGATGGGACACAGCTCCACGCATTGTCCACATTTGTTACACTTTTTTTTATTTACGGCTAAATGGAAGTACTTTTGATTTAAATCAGAATGAGTTAATCTTAAAGCAGCAATTGACGTGTAATAAATGGCATCAGAGATTAAAGGCACTCTTCCCCACCGGGATTTACCATCCAATATATCATATGCATATTCTTCTGCCTTTTTAAGACCCTTTTCCACTTTTTCTTTATTGGTATTTTCATCCTGTATGTAGAAAATATTAGGGGGCATAATTATCTCTTGGGCACCGATCGGTTGGTATCCCTTTTTTTTAACAATCTCCCGTAAAGGACCTACTATACCGCCCGAAAACCCGCCTAAGGTATCAACCATGAAAATTTTTGTACCATTTGCCGTTGGTAACGACTTGATAAATTTCCAGACAAAATCGTAGGTAGATAGTTCGGCAATGGGGAACCCCAAACCAATAACATGGTCCAAATTAACATCCTTCGGATCGGATTTATCAATTTTATAAACATGGGTGGTGACTCCCTCTTTTAGAAAGGTTTCTTCCATCTTTTTTACTACCAAGTGGGTGTTCCCGGTCCCTGAGAAGTAATAAAAGTCTATGTTTCCATTTAACATGCGCATCCTTTATAATATTGATTTAAATCTAGTTAAAAGTCATTATAATTCTAAAATAATTTAATTGTTCTTAAATTCTTTTATCACTTCCTCCACTTTTTTAGTTAGTTCCCCAGAACATATAGCTTAACTCTTAATTATGGCTCGTTAGAATGTCACAGCTTAATAGTCTTCTATTTTAAAATTCTAAGATTTTTTACCTAATACATCCACCAATAGAAATAGTAACATTTAGGTAAGATAATTGACACATTCCTAGTCGAGGTGTATTATATTGAGAAGATACAAATGCCGAGTATGTAACTATATCTACG
>JAUYBK010000200.1 GCA_030693105.1 Methanobacteriaceae archaeon
TTCCTGGACGGAATTATATTCGATAGGATAAATAATCGCTGTGAGTATCTCACCATGGGAGATGACCGTTCCAGTGAAATAAAAACAATATTAAAGGAGTCTATTGAAACTGGCAAACTCCAGTTCCAAGAAGACGGCAAGTATTACACCCGTGGAAAATTCCAGGAAATGGTTAGTAAAGCTCAAGAGCGGATCAAAGAGGGCGAAATATTCCAGAGTGTATTATCCAACGCCACCAAATATACTTTAAAGGGAGATAGACTTTCTTTTTATGAAAAACTCCGAAATATCAATCCCTCCCCCTACATGTACCATCTTAAAATAGGAGAGAGCGAAATAATTGGTTCTAGCCCGGAAATGTTAGTTAGAGTGGAAGATAAGATGGTTGAAACCTTCCCCATAGCCGGGACCAGGCCTCGTGGTAAAAATCATTCTGCAGACGAAAAGCTCCAAAAAGAACTTTTAAAGGACGAAAAAGAACGGGCTGAACACCTTATGCTGGTGGACCTGGCCCGAAACGACGTGGGAAAGGTCAGTGAGTTTGGCACGGTAAAGGTACCCGAATATTTAACGGTAAAGAAGTTTTCTCATGTTCAGCACATTGTATCCCGGGTGCAGGGGAAGCTTCAAGACAAAAAAACCGCCTTAGATGCCTTTTCGGCAATGTTTCCAGCTGGAACAGTTAGTGGGGCTCCTAAAATTCGGGCCATGGAAATCATAAATGAACTGGAATCCAAACATCGGGGACCTTATGCTGGTGCGGTTGGTTACTTTGCCTTGAATGGGAATGCCGATTTTGCCATTACCATCCGAACTCTAATTGCTGATGGTAAAAATGCTAAGATACAGGCCGGTGCAGGTATAGTGTACGATTCAATCCCGGAAAAGGAGTATGAAGAGTGTCAAAACAAGGCCAAAGCATTAATTAGTGCCATGGAGTGATTTTATGATAATTTTAATTGATAACTACGATTCATTTACCTATAACCTTTACCAGCTGATTGGGAATCACAGACAAGACATCAAAGTTATCCGAAATGATGAGTTAGGTGTTGAAGAAATTCAAAAACTAGAACCAGAGTGCATTATCATTTCTCCTGGCCCTGGAAACCCTGAAAAGAGCAGAGATTTTGGAATATGCCGACAAGTCATACTGGAACTGGGAGATAGAATACCTATCTTGGGAATCTGTTTAGGTCATCAGGGTATTTTTAACGCTTTTGGGGGAAACATAGTACCTACCGAACCGGTACATGGTAAAAACAGTTCAGTTGAACACAATCAAAATGATCTTTTCTGTGATGTTCCAAATCCCCTCCCTGCAATTCGTTACCACTCACTGGTATGTCAAGAAGAAACCCTGCCTGATTGTCTGGAAATAACTGCTCGAACTTTGGAAGGCATTATTATGGGAATAAAACACAAGAAAAATCCTATTTTTGGTCTTCAATTTCATCCGGAATCGGTGGGCACTGAGGAAGGATCAAAGATAATAGGTAACTTTCTGGAGATGATGGTATGATTTCAACCATCACATTTGAAGGTATTATCCGCTGTACTAAAACCTCATTGGAAGCTAAAAAGGAAAAAATCTCCATTGAGGATGTAAAAATAATGGCTGAGGATTTTAAGACCAGTCCCAGCTTCAAGAAAGCACTCGAAGAAAAGAATAAAAAGAGCGATTTAGGAGTAATCTGCGAATACAAACCTGCATCTCCTTCAAAAGGATCCCTATCTAATCTGAAGGTGGAAGATGTTGTAAAAGTCTACGAAAGTAGAGGGGCATGTGCAATATCAGTATTAACTGAAGATACATTTTTCAAAAGTAGCCTTGAAAATCTTGAAATGGCCAGAGACCATTCTAATCTTCCATTAATTCGTAAAGATTTTATTCTGGAAGAGTATCAGATATATGAAGCTAGAATTCTTGGTGCCAGTTCTATCCTGCTCATGACGAGTTTATATCCTGACCTGAAAAGTGGGGTTGCCCTGTGCCATAGTCTAGATATGGAACCGTTGGTGGAATGCTCTAACCGGGAGGAAATAGATTTAGCCCGAAGTTCAGGAGCACATATTATAGGCATAAATAACCGAAACTTCCAGGACTTCAGTGTGGACCTCAGAAGGACTATTAAATTAGCGTCTTATGTCCCATCTGATATTATTTTGGTTTCAGAAAGTGGGGTTAATGGTCCCGTGGATCTTAAATTTTTAGCAGAATTTGGAGCCGACGCAGTGCTGGTGGGAAGTAGTATCATGGCCTCCAAAAACATTGCCAACCTTGGAAACTCTGTGAATCAACTTACTACCGCAGCCGAAGGGGTTAGGAGGGGACGATGAAGGTTAAGGTATGTGGCATCCGGCGGCTGTTGGACGTGATAATGGTTGATAATGCCGGAGCAGATTTTTTGGGCTTTATTAACATCCAGAGATCCCAAAGATTTGTCGGTTTAAACCTGATCAATCTTCTCTTATCGCAGATGGAAGATCCCCGAAAGGCAGTGTTGGTTGTGGAGCCAGATAACCCGGAAGAAGTCGTTAAAAAGTCAAAAACAACTGGAATTACAAAACTCCAATTGCACTCCCTTAATCCGGATGATATACATCACATCAAAAAAGCCCACGACCTGACCCTTATCCGAACGGTGGGTATATCTGAAAAGATATCGACCGAGAAGAAAAATGAAATTAAAGTATTTTCAGAGGTTTGTGACGGCATAATGCTTGATTATGAATTGAATGGACAAAGTGGCGGAACTGGGATGCAAATACCACTAAAAACAGCTATCAAAGGGGCTAAAATTGCAAAAAAAACTAATAATTCCGAAGTCTTCCTGGCGGGAGGCATGAATTCTGCTATAATGAAAACTGATATGCATAAAATTAATCAAAAATTCCAGGGAGTAGACGTGAATTCGGGAGTAGAGGAATCTCCCGGAATAAAAGACCGAACAAAACTGGAAGAATTTATAGAAATATGCAAGGTGATTTAATGATTAAAGACGGTAAATTTGGAAAATATGGGGGAATATTCGTGCCCGAACTTCTAATCCCGGCATTAGAAGAACTTGAAGCGGCTTTTTTAAAATATAAAGACCATACGAAGTTCAACAATGAACTTGAGTATTACCTTAGTGAATTCGCAGGAAGACCAACCTCCCTGTACTATGCCAAAAATCTGTCCGTTAAATTAGGGTGCAAGATCTATCTTAAACGAGAAGATCTCCTTCATACCGGGGCCCATAAGATTAACAACACCTTAGGACAGGGCTTGCTTGCCAAATACATGGGTAAAGAAAGATTGATTGCTGAGACTGGTGCTGGACAACATGGAATAGCAACTGCTGTAGTTGGCGCCCTTTTTGGGTTTCCCACCGATGTTTACATGGGCAGTGCAGACATCGAAAGACAGAAATTAAATGTTTTACGGATGGAACTCAGCGGAACCCGGGTCTTAAGTGTTGAAAGCGGTTCTAAAACCCTGAAAGATGCCATTAACCAGGCCTTGAGGGACTGGATTACCAACGTGGAAACCACCCATTATCTTATTGGTTCCACTGTGGGCCCTCACCCCTACCCAGAAATGGTGAAACACTTTCAAAGTGTTATTGGTCTAGAAACACGCCAGCAAATAATTGAAAAAGAAGAAAAGTTACCTGATGCAGTAATAGCTTGTGTGGGCGGGGGAAGTAATGCCCTGGGCATATTTTCTGCCTTTTTGAATGATAAAAATGTTGAACTAATTGGTGCCGAGGGAGGGGGTGATGGGCCCGGTGGAAGAAATGGTGCTACTCTCACCTATGGGACGGAAGGAGTTCTGCATGGTTCTTTATCTTTTGTTCTTCAGGACCATGATGGACAGATAAGTGAAGCCCATTCGGTATCTGCCGGACTGGACTACCCCGGAGTGGGACCGGAACACTCCCAGTTAAAGGTAACTGGAAGGGCAAAATACGTGCCTATTATGGATAAAGAGGCACTCAGGGGATTTGAACTGCTTTCAAAATATGAAGGCATCATTCCTGCTCTGGAAAGTTCCCACGCAGTGGCATGCGCCGAAAAATATGCAAAAAAACCGGAAAATAAGGGAAAAACCATCATTGTGAACCTCTCTGGGAGAGGAGACAAGGACATGCATATAGTATCCCAGAAAATGGGGGTGAAAGCATGAAAACACGTCCTGACGATATTCAAACCTCCAATAAGTCTCAGTCTTTAGAAACCTATGATGAAATGTTCAAACGTCTGGATGAAAAGGGAGAAAGCGCCTTCATACCCTTTGTGGTTGCTGGTGACCCTGATTTTGAGACTTCACTTCAAATAGTTCAAGAAATGGTGCGTGCCGGGGCCGATGCCCTGGAAATAGGATTCCCCTTCAGTGACCCAATAGCCGATGGCCCCACCATCCAAGCTGCCGATGTAAGGGCTCTTGAAGCAGGTATGACGGTCCAAAAGGGATTTGAGTTTATCCGGAAGATTAGGGAGTTTAGTGACATCCCCATCGGGCTTCTGGTTTATTATAATTTGGTTTACAAGATGGGACTTGACCAGTTTTACAGGGAAGCTAAAAATAGTGGTGTTAACGGCATATTAGCTGCTGATTTACCTCCTGAAGAAGCTGCTGATGCTATTAAATCTGCCAAAAAGCATGGAATAAATCAAATATTCATGGCAGCCCATACCACCAGCAACCAACGACTTAAAAATATTTCAAAGCTGGCTGGTGGTTTTGTCTACGTAGTGGCGGTCATGGGAGTTACCGGGGTCCGATCACAATTGGATGACCGCACCGTAGATCTCATACAACGCGTTAGAAAGCATACCCCCTTGCCTATCTGTGTGGGGTTTGGCATATCACAACCGGAACATGTAGAGAAGGTTACTAAAGCCGGTTCAGATGGTGCCATAGTTGCCAGTGCCCTTATAAATCTGGTGGATGAGCACCTCGAAGACCGAAACTTGATGTTAAAACAAATGGGGAGTCATTGTTTGGCTCTTAAAAAGGCCACTAAGGAGAAACTTCCATGATAAGCGAATGTTTGGAAAAAATAGTTAACAACCATAACTTGACCCAAGACGAAGCCTATCAGGGGATGATGGACATGCTGGAAGGCCGAGCCAGTGAAGTTCAGGTTGCTGCATTTCTTTCGGCTTTAAAGGTAAAAAGAGAAACAGTAGATGAATTAACGGGTTTTGCCAGGGCTATGAGGTATCTTTCCATTAATGTTAGGCCAAAAACCGATAAGATTTTGGTAGATACCTGTGGGACTGGGGGAGATATTCTTAAAACCTTTAATATTAGTACTGCTGCGGCTATTATAGCCACATCTTGTGGGGTGACTGTGGCCAAGCACGGCAACCGTAGTATAACCAGTAAGTGCGGCGGTGCAGATATCCTGGAAGCTCTGGGTGTAAATATTAAGTGCGGTCCGAAAGGAGTGGAAAAATGTTTGGACATCGTTGGCATGGGCTTCATGTTTGCCCCCTATTTTCACCCTGCTCTGGGGAGATTAATGCATGTAAGAAGAGAATTAAACATCCCCACTGTTTTTAATTTATTAGGGCCATTATCATCGCCTGCAGAGGCTCAGATACAACTTTTAGGAGTGTTTGACCCGTCGAAAGTAGTCCCCATGGCCCGGGTACTTCAGAATTTGGGAGTTAAAAAAGCCATGGTGGTGCATGGGTTTGATGAAAAGGGTCAACCTGCTATGGATGAAATTTCAACACTGGGAAAGACGCGAGTAGCCTTTGTAAATGGTCATAAATTGAGTGTTGAGGAATTAAATCCAGAAGACATGGGTGTTCAAAGAGCAACCCGGAAAGATATCGTAGCACCAGAATCTCTGGAAGGCAATTTGAAGATAATTAAAAATGTACTTTCTGGAAAAACAGATAATCAGTCTAGTAAAGCCCGTTTGGATTTTTGCCTGGTGAATGCAGCGGGAATACTCTTTTTAACTGGCAAAACTTCTAGTCTTAGTGAGGGAGTTGAGTTAGCACGGACTAATGTTTTATCTGGAAATGTATTAACTAAACTTCATGATCTGGTCCGGGTGAGTAGGAATTCCTGATGTAATAATTAATAAATATGGGTTAATTATTTAACAGACTGGAATATCTTAAAATATTAAAATAGTGTATATTAAACTTTTAAAACCTGAATTGAATTAAAAAAATAGGCAAATGGTAAAAAAAATAAGGTAAAAAATATGTCTAATTTACCATTGCTCCAATTTTTTGTTATAGTATGTGGTGTAATATAAATTTTTTGAAAAGATGGGGCTGTAAAGTTGTTGGGGAAGAAAATATTTTCTAAATTTTTATTCAAATAATCCCCCATTCAATAAAAGAAAGAATATTGTAGTTAAAAAAAGTTGCAAAAAACTTCTAAGACTCATTAACATTACAATTCCGAAAAGATTTTTCTTATTATTTTGGTCATAAATCTATCAAAAATGAGATCTTTTTAACGTAATAACATAACTTTTTAAACTAAAAAAATAATTATTAAGAACCTAATCAAAAATGAATAAAAAAATAATGGGCCCGCTGGGATTCGAACCCAGGACCTCACGGTTATCAGCCGTGCGCTCTACCGCCTGAGCCACGGGCCCTCCATAAAGATTAATTTTAGGTCATGAACTTAGATAGCCCCTTCAACGACTTTAAAACTAGAGGTGTAGATGCAAGATTTAAACTTCATCCTATATATCCTTTTCTAGGGGCTTAGGATGGAAATTCTCACCATTCAACTTATTCAAATTCCAACTATCTTTTCAGGACATCTTTAAGATCGTCCAAGCCACTTTTAAAGTCATCATTTTTTATGAATGTGATGTTAGAACCCAAAAAAGCAGCAATTGAAGCCATTGAATATTTTAAAAAGGATTCGTGCTCTTTTATTTTATTGTATCTCTCTACAACTCTGTTTTTTACTAGGTCAGATGCCCTTCTATTTAATAAATCGTCGTAGGATGATTCAATAACAATAATAATATCCGGAGGGAGGATCTCAAAGGGAAGGGATATTATATAACCTTCCTTCACCAAGTCTATGCCGTGCAGGTCAAAAAGCATATTTTTGACATTTTTGACTTGTAAAGCGGCAGACTTCCAGATTTTATACTGTAATTGGGGATTTAACTGGAGCATATCCTCCAGATTAGCGGCGAGTTTACGATTTTGGGTTATCCCCAACATCAACTCCCCATAATTAACGTAGTGGTAACCAAGCGCGCGGCTGGCAGCCCGGCAGAGGGAGGTTTTTCCCACCCCTGGCACGCCTACCACCGCAACCCGGTTCCAAAGATGCATCTATTTGTTCACCATCTCACTGACGGCATCGGCCATCATGTGTCCTTCCACCACGATAACAGCCTTGTCAACTCCTTCCACATTCTCAGCTGCGACACGGGCCTGCATAGCAATGTTAGCTACACTCATGCAACCCGGATTTGTGGGTTTAATCACAATTTTTGCGGTTTTATCTTTTTCGTTAACTTCAATTCCGTCTACAATTCCCATTTCCACGATGCTTATACCCATGTGAGGATCAGCCACCTTGGATAGGGCGTCTCTGACTTGGTTGGTTAATTCTTCACTCATGGTTATTCCTCAAAATTAATTTAATATCTTTAAATCGGTTTTTATTTCATAAATGAACTTTAAGAACTTTATATCCACCGATAAAGTTATTTTTATAATGTTTAGTTCTGGTATTTATAGTTATTTGTAAATTTTAATCCTTCTTACGGTGTCTTATTCGGACTGCAACTCCCTTAGTAGCCCTAATCATTTCTTCACCACTCATAATAGCCTTACCAACAGCAACAACTTCTCC
>JAUYBK010000202.1 GCA_030693105.1 Methanobacteriaceae archaeon
CCCAGATCGCTCTTTATCTGAGGTACAGCGCAGGGAAGTGAAGTAAAAATTTTACCTGCCCATTTATAAGTGGCGTCGGTATCTATGACCATCACTATGACGCTTTTGCCAGTACGAGACTGGATCTTCTCGTTTATATCCTCTGCTATTTTTTGAGGGTTATCAGGAAGTAAAGAAACACATGCCCCCGGGGCATTACTCAAGTCTACTCCGGCCTCTGAAGCAGGTTTTAGTGCATGTTTCCAACCGTAAATTCTTAAAATCAATTCTTTATGAGCTCTGGCCTCAGGTGGGAGGTTTTTCAGATTTTTTATGGTGCGGTCTTTTATTCCCAAAACAGGACCTAAAATGTATCCCCATAGATATTTAGACCACCATTCTGCCAGAAAATAAGCTTTAAACGAAGGTTTTATTTGGGATTCATCCACCAAGCGCCCCTGAGAAATGGCCAGTGGAGTTTCGGATATTACCAGAAAGTCTCCGTCTTCTAAAAGTTCTTGGGAATTATCCACAATGATGTCGTAGGGTTGTTGGGGCCTTATATAACCAGTTCTGACTGGGATGGTTTTATAATAAGAATCTTTTCCGTTGGAAATAGGTTTCATGTCATAGTCAAAGGGAGAATATTTATCCCTTTATTTTATCCTTTGATGGGTGGGGCCCATACCTTGAGGTCAATGCCCTCAATAATGGCTTTCTTCCCTTCCACTTGTACAACTACTCCAGAGTGCACCTTCTGCATCATACAGTGGCCCGGTAGGAATCTTACTGTTTCTCCTACCGCAGGGATTTTGCCCTCGATAAGGCCTTCAAATCCACCTACCATGCAGATACCCACCTCCTTGTAGGGAAAGTCCACTTCAGGATCCACCCGGTGGCAGGGGCCCACCATGACCACGGTAATTAGTCCATGGTTTTCTTCCAATATGCGGGCAAAGTGAATGATGGGACAACCCAATGGCCGGTAACGAATTATTTCTCCAGCTTTTAATTCTTCCCGGGTGAATGGGTATAAAACTTCCCGACAGGACTGCTCTTCCGGAAGCGGTTTTAAGATGAAATCCGCCTCATAGCCGTCTAATACGCCCACGACTTTCTTTTCTGGAGCAATGATATTCTCTTCTTTGAGTATTCCTACTGCATTTTTCAGATTCTCATCAAAGAGTTCCTGGTACATGAAATGACATTTTTCTAATTGTGAATGTTTTCTTAAAAGAGCAGCCGCGAATTCATCGCAGCGGGCATATCCACAGATGCCGCAGTTGTAACCGGGAAATAATTGAACCAGGCGATCCCGCTGGTTAAGATCAATTTTTTTAGCCATGGCCATTATTCTCCTTCGTAGCTCTGAAATCCGTCTATGCGGCGAAGTATACCCCGGTGATACTTCTTGTTGACCTTGGTTTCCCCTACACACAGGGTGCACACTGCCAGTGGGGCGGAGTGTCTGAGTTTTTCATCATCCAGGGAAACTTCTTGGGACTTCATCATCTCATCAGCCAGCTCAGTACATCCCTGACCGCTTAGTCCGTTGGCGTCAATAATTTTACACTGGGGGTTGACTTCCAAGACCCTTTCCCGAAATATTTCCCTTTCAGCTTGGGAAATCATGTCCCCCTTGGTTATGACTGCTATGTCTGAGGTGGATAGAAAAGGACCCACCTTTAAAGGAGTATTAGGTCCACTGGTGGCGTCTATCACGCACACCCCCAGTGAATTCTTGGTAAAAGGAGCACAACGGTGACATAGTCCCGCAGTTTCAATTACCAGGAAGTCTGCTTCATTTTCCTCAGACCAGTTGATCATGTCTTCCAAGTTGTAGATGGCGTAGTGGTCGGGGCACATGTCCATGGACAGGCCCACCAGGTTGGGCACACCTACCTTGTTAAATTTGTTTCCGTCATCAGTGTACAGGCAGTCCACCTTGACCACCACTGGTTTAAAGCCCTGTTCCTTTAGGCTGCGCAGGGAGTGTATGAGAACGGCTGTTTTCCCGGAGCCCGGGGTTCCAGCCACAATTACCATTCGCATGACTATCACATCAAATATTTTAATGAATTTCAAAATAATAAATTTTTTTATAATCAGACAATAGGTAATGCTGAACTTATTAAAGTTTTTTTTCTTAAGGAAAATTAACCCATAAGAACTATTTTTCTAAAAAAAGTATTTTCTTCGAGTTTATAACAAAATAGGTTCTTTTCCTATTAATTGGGATGCTACCACTATTTCATTGTCAGTTTTTATAGAATCTATAAAGTTAGAATATTTTAAATCCCTTAAAAGGTGCTGGTCCATTATTATTTTAGGTATCTTCTGGGACAGTACCCCTATATTAGTTCTGGCCTTTTCTAAGTCTTGTTCTTCCAGGGCAAATCCCACCAAATAGGTGGGAGGGCCACTAATTATGAGAGTGTCCGGTTTTTCTTTTAGTATGTAATCTTTAGTCATCTCATAGATGGGGCCCTGGACATCAGACGCGTGCATTAAAGTTTTACCCTTCCAATTTATGGTGGTGGCGATTACGTATCCTAACCGGCTTCCCCCTGGTCCGTGGGGAAGTGCCGGGGAGAACATCAGGGTGGTTTCTCCGACATTAAATGTTTGGCCATCGGCGTAGTTAACTTTGCAATTTAATTCTTTCAAGTGAGATAGAAAGTCCGATGCCCGTTTTTGCTGGCTTTTGTTGATATTTTTGGTGGGGTGTTTGATGAAGAGCCTTTGTTTTTGTAGATTTCTTCCGCGTATTTAGGGTGGGAGTCTAAGAATTTCCCAAAGCTGAAGGGAGTGTAATGGTCGTGATGATAGTGGCTGATGGTTATTATATATGCTTTTTTGGCTTGTTCCTGGATAGTCGCTCTGGTCTGGTGCAGGGCATCAAATTCCGTTTTCTAGGGAGGGTGGCCAAACCTTTTTGGACCCAAGAGGTGCTCGGGTCTATCATTATTTTTTGGTCAATTTCCACAAAGGTAGCCATGGACCGCACCCCCAAACTGTCGAAAGCCAATGGGTTAATTTTCAAAGAATCACCTTAACGTATTCTGTCTATTAAATTATTTTATATTATAAGGTGTGTTTAATTTTGGTAGTTAGTAATGTACTGTACTGTAATTATTTTTTATGTTCATCAAGAAATTTTAAATGCTTAGGGGAGATACCAATGATATGCCCTAAGAAGATACAGAAAGATTCTAAATGTATAATTCTTACTTTAAACAACATTCCATTCTTAAGTATTACTTTTTAAGTTATTATTAAGAATCTGCACAGTAAAATCAACCCGCCAACAACCTTCCCAACCAAGGAAAACATTTTAACAAAATTAATTAAAACTCCAAAATTAAATTATCAAAAAAAGTGGGGGAATATAGATTACTGACCCAAACGTGGAAATGCTATATAAACAAGCTATGACTTTTTTAGAAAATGGAGATGCTAAAAAATCGTTAGTATTCCTGGAACAGGCCCTTAAAGTTGATAGGAATTATCTTCCCGCCTGGAATAATAAGGGAGTGGTCCTATTGGAACTGCAGGACTACCGAGGAGCTGTGGAATGTTTCGATGCCGTTATCCGTCTGGATCCGGGTGATAACATGGCTTGGTACAACAAGGGATACGCGCATTTTATCCTAGAAGAATACCAGGAGTCTGTGCAAAGTTTTGATATTTTTCTGGCTAGACGCCCAGAGGAGGATGATTTCCGTAAATTTTCGCTTTACTTACAGGCTAAAGATTATTACGAGCTTAAAAAGTATAAAAATGCCCAAAAATCACTTGAAAAAGCTATAAAAATGGATGATAAGTTTAAAGAAGCTTTAGAACTCCAAAGCTTGGTTAAGAAGAGTATGAAAAAGTAAGATTAGTTTAGCGTAACCTATTCCAAAGAAAATATTCGTGATTCTCTTTCCCAATCCCATTTTCTCTTCCATCAGGGCTGTTCGATATATTTATCTTCCAAACATTTTTATTTATCTTTTAGAAGCTTTTCCATGAGCTCCACTTATTAGTTTAAATGTTATTTATCATCCCGAAGTTCTATGACAATTTTCTGCAGTAACTCGAAGTCAACCCTAGCAATACCTTTACAGATTCATCTTCGGAAAATGGCTGATCATCCTCTA
>JAUYBK010000203.1 GCA_030693105.1 Methanobacteriaceae archaeon
AATATTTTCTTTTTTAAAAATTAGATAAAAATATGCTTAAATTGCCTTTAATATTACATATTTTGGTAAAATATTATAATTTCCTAACTATATTAATATTCTACATAAAAGGAAAAAAATATTTCTTAACAATTCGAAACTATCAATATCGACAAATGATAAAAATCGGGTCTTTAAACTCAGAATCTAGTAAAAAAAATTGACTAATTTAAAATATTTATAAAGAACTTTTCAACTTTTCTTTTCCATTTCATCCAATTTTTTCTCAATTTCATTCATTCTTTTCAAGACTTCATCAATTTTTTCATCATGACTGTCAATACTATTTTTAAGTCCTTCTGCAGCATTTCCAAGCTTATTAGAGGCTTTTCCACTTTCTTTTCTGAATATGTCAATGAAAGAAAAAGCTAACGTGGCAGTGATTAAGCTTAAATATCCCATACCAGTCAATATAAGAATTATGGCAATTATATGCCCCACGAAAGTGACTGGAATAATATCACCATAACCTACCGTTGCCTATTTCAATAAGATAATCCACAAAGCTAGTAAAATAAATCCTTATTTTTCTATCTGTAACCCATACATCATTCTTTTGTTCCATAATAGCTTCTCTTATTATTCAGTAGGAGTTTTACAGAGAAAGTTACAATAGAATTTCAAACCATTCTTATAATTTGTTATAGATTTAGGTTTGTAGTCCCTATCTCTAACAAATTCTTTAAATTGAGGGTCTTGCAATATATTTATATTCAAATTTCTCACCTTCTTTTGTTGCCTGCATATGCTTGGAAGGATTCTAGAAATTGAATAGCTGAAATATCCTTGTATAATCAATTAAAATTACTTAATCACCGGATAAATGATTATTACTAGGATTTGGCATCTGAAGTGGTAATATATGGCGAAACAAAGCAATTTACGCAGAACCATAACCTTTATAACCGGTAACCAACACAAAGTAAAAGAAGCCAGAGGAATATTTCAACACTTCTCTATAGAGGTGGAACACGTGGCCCTTGGCTACCCGGAAATCCAGGGAAACCTGGAAGATGTATCCCGATACGGTGCTGAGTACGCTGCTAAGCGTTTGAAAAAGCCAGTCATTGTGGAAGACGCCGGTCTTTTTATTAAAGACTGGGGATGGTTTCCGGGAACATACACGTCCTACGTGCAGGACACCTTGGGAAACCAGGGAATTTTAAAGCTCATGGAAGAAGTCCAGGACCGCTACGCTGAGTTCAGGTCGGTGGTTGGGTTTGCAACACCCAAGACCGAGCCCGAGATTTTTTTAGGTGTAGTGAAGGGACAAATAGCCCATGAGGAACGCGGAAAATACGGTTTCGCATACGATCCACTTTTTATCCCCGAAGGATATGGTGAAACCTTCGGCGAACTTAAGAGGGAAATAAAGAACCAGTTCTCCCACCGCAGGAGATCTCTGGAAAAATTCGCGTTAAGGTATAAAGATTATAGAGGTGATTAACATGGCCCCCGATAAACCAGAATGGATAGAATACTCAACCGAAGAAATTGAAGAACTAATATTGAAACTTACCAAAGAAGGAAACTCTACCAGTAAAATAGGAGTCATACTACGAGATCAGTACGGAATCCCCGATGTTAAAACTGTCACCGGTATGAAGATAACCCAGATTCTGGAAAAACACGACCAGGGACTGGAATATCCAGAAGATCTGATGAATCTCATCCGAAAAGCAGTGAACGTCCGGGAACATTTGCAAGAAAACCCCAAGGACCTGCACACCCGCCGTGGCTTGCAGGTAGTGGAGTCCCGGATCAGGAGACTGGTAAAGTACTATGTCCAGGAAGGAGTGCTACCTGAAGGATGGAGATATGAACCAAAAAAGGCAGCACTACTTGTTAAGTAGAGCTGAAGAAGCCTGCCAGCTCTTGGAGAAACACTTAGAACGGGATCACGTGGTGAGAGTAATCTCCCACAACGATGCCGATGGGATCTCCGCCGCGGGAGTAATATGCAACGCTGTGGCCAAGCGAAATGGTAAGTTCCACGTCACCATAGTTCCCCGACTAAAAGGTGACGTCTTAGAACGTCTAAGCCACGAAAAGTACAAGTTGTTCTTTTTCTGTGACATGGGGAGCGCTTACGTGGAGCGCATAAGTAAGCTAAGGGGTGACTCCATCATCGCCGACCACCACCAGACCATCGACGCCACCGGTGATAACTACGAGAACCTGATACACGTTAACCCCCACCTTTTTGGGATGGACGGCACCCGGGACGTCAGCGCCTCTGGTGTCACTTATCTCGCGGTACGTTCATTGGATAATCCAGAACTTACGGGTATGGCCCTGACTGGGGCTCTGGGTGACATACAGGGACAAAATGGCTTTCAGGGAGTTAATCAGACTATTTTAAAGGAAGGAGAAGATGCGGGAGTTATAGAAATCTACGAAGACTTGAAACTGGCCTATAAAGAGGAAGAACCTCTATACAAAGCACTTTCTTACACTTTCAACCCGGCCCTGCCCGGCATCTCCGGAGACCTGGAAGGCAGCCAGGGATTCTTAGAGAAATTAGGACTGTCCTACGGCATTAAATTTAGAGACCTGGCCAACGAAGAAAAGGACGTCCTCCGGGAAGAATTGGTAAAGGTTAATCCACAAATATTAGGGCCTGTATATGCCCAGAAGAGTGAAAAACCTCCACTAAGACGTTTAGAAGACTACTCTCGCATCATTGATGCCTGCGGAAAAACCAAGCAGCATACCGTGGGGCTGAGCATCTGCTTGGGGGACCGGGACGCGGCCCTTAAAGAAGGTATGGATCTCCTCCACCGTTATCAGGACCGTCTTCTGTCAGGACTAGAATGGATCCGTAAGGAAGGAAGCCAGGAGATGGAATATATCCAGTGCATCTCCACCGAGGACAAGAAACGCCAAAGCATCATGGGAACCTTGGCCAGTGTGGGTTTAGACTTGGGCATATTAAATAAAGAAAAACCAGTGTTGACCCTGGCCCGGCTGCACGAAGACGTGAAGATCTCCGCCCGTACCACACCGGAAATGACCGCCCGGGGCGTTAATCTGGGATTGGCCATGGACCAGGCATCTAAAAACTTCCATGGAGCTGGTGGGGGGCACAACATAGCCGCTGGTGCGATGATCCCCTACAAAGACCTGGAAAACTTTAAAAACTTGGTGGACGAGATGGTGAGGACCCAGATCGCTTAGATAGATTCTTAACTAAAATTATTTGGTGATAATGATGTACCTGACCCGGGAAGAGGAGAAGATGTACCAGGGTGAATATGGCCCTGCGGTTGAGAAGAGTATGGAAATCCTGGTGGCCCTGGGCGACATATACGAAGCCGAAAAGCTAGTTGAAATTACCTCGGCCCAGATATCTGGGGTTTCCTACAAGACTATAGGCGACGCCGGTCTGGAATTTCTAGAAGACCTGGCCCAAACCGCCCAAGTACAGGTGCCCTCCACCTTAAACCCGGCTGGGGTAGACCTGGACCACTGGCAGGAGCTGGGGTTCTCTGAAGAGTTCACCAAAAGACAACTGCGGATTGTAGCTGCCTACCAGAAGATGGGAATAGCCACCACTTGCACCTGCACTCCTTACCTGGCCAGCAATCTACCCACCCTAGGCAGCCACATAGCCTGGTCAGAGTCTTCTGCTGTTTGTTTTGCTAACTCAGTTATCGGTGCGCGCACCAACCGGGAAGGTGGTCCTGGGGCGCTTTCAGCCGCCATATGCGGCCGCACCCCCCTCTACGGCTACCACTTCGAATCAGGTCGTAAGGCCAACTTGGTAGTGGAGGTTAAAGTTCGACTGAAAGGAGCTGACTACGGTGCTCTGGGATATCTGGTTGGTCAGGAAGTGGGCGGAGGAGTTCCCTACTTCCAGATGGTTAATAAACCAGACCCTAACAACTTAAAAAGTTTAGGTGCTGCTCTGGCATCATCCGGTGCCGTGGCCCTGTACCACGTGCAGGACTCCACTCCGGAATACCACTTGGCCCTGCGGGGCTTGGAAGTTGGTGATGTAGAACTTATAACCGTAGAAGAAGCTGATATCCGGGTAGTGAGGGAAAAATTATCATCTACCTCTAAAAAGCCGGACTTAATATGCCTGGGATGTCCCCACTCATCTATTGACGAAGTAGGCCATGTAGCAGAACTACTTAAAGGTAAAACCTTAGAAAACGACCTCTGGGTCTGCACTTCCATCCTGGTGAAGGCCGCTGCCGACCGAATGGGCTACACTAAAGTCATTGAAGACGCTGGTGGTAAAATCGTCGCCGATACGTGTATGGTAGTGGCCCCCATTGAAGAACTTGACTATAAAGTCATTGGGGTGGACTCGGCCAAGGCCGCCAACTACGTGCCCAGCATGTGCGGATTGGAAGTGGTTTATGACGACGTGGAGAACCTGTTAGATTTAAAATAATTAATTTTTTTCTTCTTTTAACACTTTTTCACCCACTATTTTAACCCCCACTGCCCCTAAGGGTGCAGTAAACAAAATAGCTAACACTGAAACCGCCAGTATTATATCTCCAGAAGCCACCCCTACTTCCAGGGGAACTGCACCCATGGCGGCTTGTACTTTGGCCTTAGGATTGTAGGCCACCATGGAAAATATCTTCTCGGCCGAGGTTAATCTGGTCCCCAGGAGGGATAAGTAGACACCCAAACTCCTAGCCAGTAAGCCTCCACTTATTATTAAGATACCGGCCGCGCCCGCAGATATGGCTAGATAAATATTCACTTGAGCCCCTACTAAAACAAAAAGAATTATTTCGGCTAGTATCCAGACTTTGGTGAACTTTTCGGAGAGTTGAACTCCCAGGTTAGGGTTGCGGTCTACAATAACAAAACCAATGCCAATTACACCTATTAAACCAGCAACGGGCACCCAGTTATGCAGTGCATCACCTATTCCCTTGATGAAAATAGCTGCTGCCAGTATAAGGAGCAATTTCTCTGAATTTCTAATTTTGAATCTCTTAAATAGGTGCAGTAGGGTATAACCCAAAATTAATCCAGAAATTATCCCCAGTATTATTGATAAGGGGATTCCCAGGACTGTCCAGACCAGATTAACGCTCTTACCAAGATAGGTACCCAGGAACACTGAAAACACCGTTATGGCCACCACGTCGTCGGCAGAAGCCCCGGCTAGAATGAGTGTTGGTACGCCACGGGTGGTCCCCATGCCCCGTTCGATGAATGAAAGCATCTGAGGGACAATAACTGATGGTGAAACAGCGGCAATGATGAACCCCAGCATTCCGGCCTCCAGATAAGAGATGCCCAATATCTGGTTGGCTAGGAAAGTGATGGCCAGTCCCTCCAAGAGACAGGGGATAAAACTCATCTTCACGGCGGGCATTCCCACCTTGCGTATGGCGTCCCGGTGCAGTCCCAGTCCGGCACGGAGCAGTATGATAATCAGGGTTATTATTCTTAAGTCTCTCGATAAACCCAAAAAGGTGGGATCTATCCAGTTAAAACCATAGGGGCAAATTGCCACTCCCAGAAGAAGCATGCCCAGGAGTCCAGGGAGTCCAGCACGCGAGAAGAAACGACTTAATATCAGCCCCAGGACGATTATTAATGCCAGGTTAAGGGCGATTTTATCTAATTAAAACCCTCCCTGGTTAAAATAAGTCTTCCCGGGAATAATTATGATTAAAATAGAATTAATTTTTAAACTTACTATGTAGGGGGTTATATTATTCAAATACAGCTTCCTCCAGGGGTATTTGGTAAAATAGGAGTCATCAGTTTTTAAAAAAAAGCGGTTAAAAGCGAACCCCATCGCTTTAATGCTACAGTTTTTATACGGAGTATATAAATACTTTTTCTCTATAAACCACTAGGCCCCGGTAGAACGCTTTAAAAAAAAAGAGACGTGGGAGTGATTTAAAAAAAGTGATTCGTTTATTATTAGCTTCCCAACATCGGGGGGGACCAGATGAATTCACCATTTTTATATGAAATCGGCTTGATATATCATGCCATGAGTAAG
>JAUYBK010000204.1 GCA_030693105.1 Methanobacteriaceae archaeon
TGATATTCACCTTAAGACGTCTTTGGAGGTTCATTGCCACCTGGTTAAAACGTCCCCCCCCAACTTCCACCACACAATCAGCGTGTGCGTAGTGCTGGATTATATATTCAGAAAAATCATCCCACATTTTCACCACTCACTAGAGGAAACTCATGATAATAAGAGAATTCAGACGTCCGGACGTTAAAAGGGTTATGGAAATTGAGGTTTCCTCTTTTAAAGACCCTTATCCGTCTCATATTTTGATGGATATTTACAACCTAGGCGCTGGTTTTCTAGTGGCCCAACAAAATAATATTATTGTGGGATATATTATATTTTGGATCAGGTTTGAAGATGAAGGTCACATTATTTCCCTGGCGGTGGATAAGAAATATCGTCGACAGGGAGTGGGATCAGGCCTGGTGAAATCTGCCCTGGATATATTCAGTAGGTATCCTTTAAAAAAAATAAAACTGGAAGTGAGGGTTGGAAATGAGGCCGCCCGAAAATTCTACCAGAAAATGGGTTTTGAAGAGAAAAAGTTCAGGCCCCACTATTATGATGATGAAGAAGATGCTGCAGTTATGGAAATGCTGCCCAACTTACTAAGGAACAATTTACCTAACGAAAATAATAAAACAAATTAACTCAGATTATATGAATGGTGATGGAATGCTTAAAAAAGCTAAACTGGCTCTAGAAGACGGTACCGTATTTAAAGGAGAATCCTTCGGCTTTGAAACTATCAAAATAGGAGAAGTCGTATTTGCAACAGGAATGACCGGCTACGTGGAGTCTTTAACCGACCCCTCTTACAAGGGCCAAATTTTGATGTCCACCTACCCGCTACAGGGTAACTACGGAATATCATCGGAATGGTTTCAATCAGACGGTATAAAGGCAGAAGGATATGTGGTGAGTGAAGAAAATCTACACCCCTCTCACAGCCTATCAGAAAAGAGTTTATCCGATTTTCTAGAAGAATATGAAATTCCGGGCATCAGTGGAGTTGATACCCGCTCTTTAACACTTAAACTGCGACGGCACGGGACACTGAAAGGAGCTCTGGCAACCCAGGAAATTGAAGATGAAGAACTCCTGGAACTGGCCCGTAACCAGCCGGATATAGAAAATATTGATCTGGTGGACGAAGTTTGTGTGAAGGAACCCCAAGTAAAGGGGGAAGATTACCCCCATAATGTGGTTATCTTAGACTGTGGAATTAAGAACAACAGCATAAACGCCCTTTTAAAAAGGGAAGTGGGAGTGACTATTGTGCCCTACCACACCAGCCCCGAAGAGATACTGGACTACGACCCCCACGCCATGCTGGTTTCAAGCGGCCCCGGAGACCCCACTCGCGTTAAAAAAGCAATTGAAACTGTTAAAAAACTTAAAGAAAGAATGCCAATCTTTGGAATCTGTTTGGGGCAGCAAATCATCTCCCTGGCCTTCGGAGCCAAAATATACAAGATGAAATTCGGACACCGGGGAATTAACCAGCCGGTTAAGGACCTGGAAACCGGGAAAGTTACGATTACTTCCCAAAACCATGGCTTTACCGTGACCCCCGAATCTTTAGCTGGCTTGCCCATTGAATTAACCCAGTTAAACTTGAACGACGGGACGCCCGAGGGTATTCGACACCATGAACTACCCATACAAAGTGTGCAGTACCATCCTGAGGCCGGCCCCGGACCCCAAGATAGTGATAACTACTTCGACCATTTTGTGAAAACCCTCCGGGAATATTAAACCAAATAATTAAGATTACTAATGAGGACTAAAAATGCCACGAGATAAAGACATTAAAAAGGTACTTATTATCGGTTCAGGGCCCATACAAATAGGTCAGGCCGCTGAATTTGACTATTCAGGTTCTCAAGCCTGTAAATCACTACAGGAAGAGGGAATAGAAACGGTTCTAGTGAACAGCAACCCGGCTACCATCCAGACCGACATGGACATGGCGGACCGGGTGTATGTGGAACCTCTCACCCCCGAAATTGTGGCCAAAATCATTGAAAAGGAGAAACCAGACGCAATTTTACCCACTATGGGGGGTCAGACTGCTCTTAACGTGGCCACCGGCCTGGAAGAGATCGGCGCCCTGGAAGGGATTAAAGTCATAGGATCCTCGATAGAAACCATTCGTAACGTGGAAAACCGGGACCTTTTCGACGGCTTCATGAAAATGTTGAACGAACCCGTTCCCAATGGAAAAGCTGTTGAATCAGTCAAAGAAGCTTTTAATGCTGTTAATGAGATTGGTTATCCCGTTATTGTCCGGCCGGCGTTTACCCTGGGTGGTACTGGTGGTGGAGTGGCCTATAACAAGGAGGAACTGCAAGAAGTAGTTACCCTGGGACTGGAAATGAGCTTCATCCACCAGGTCCTAATTGATGAGTCTGTCCTGGGTTGGAAGGAGTACGAATATGAAGTGGTGCGGGATAAAAACGATACATGCATCATTGTTTGTAACATGGAAAACATCGACCCCATGGGAAGCCACACCGGAGAAAGCATTGTTATGGCACCGTCCCAGACTTTGAGCGACGTGGAACACCAGATATTGCGTAATGCATCCCTCAAGATTATACGAGCCTTGCAGATTCAGGGAGGTTGCAACATCCAGTTTGCAGTTAACCACGAAACCCGTGAGTATAAAGTAATTGAAGTCAACCCCCGGGTGAGCCGTAGCAGTGCACTGGCCTCCAAGGCCACTGGTTATCCCATAGCCAAGATTTCCGCGAAGATCGCCATTGGCATGACCCTGGACGAGATTCAGAACGACATCACCAAGGAAACTCCCGCCTCTTTTGAACCTACCCTGGACTACGTGGTTGCTAAAATACCCAGATGGCCCTTTGACAAGTTCAAAGGTATCAGTAAAAGGATAGGGGTGCAGATGAAGTCCACTGGAGAGGTTATGGCCATTGGCCGGACCATAGAAGAGTCTCTGAACAAGGCCATCCGTGGCCTGGACATAGGGCGCTACGGATTCGATGACATACCCTTCACCAAAAAAGATCTGGCCAATCCCACTGATGAACGTATTTTCCAGGTGTATACTGCCCTCAAAAACGGGATGAACCTGGAAGAAGTTCACCAGATTACCCAGATTAACAAGTTCTTCCTCCACAAGATACTGAACATTATAAATTTTGAAAAAACCATAAATTCCGAGTCCCTTAAAGACCCGGATGTAATGAAAAAAGCTAAGCAAATGGGTTTCTCCGACCGTAAGCTGTCACAGATTGCAGGAGTAGAAGAAACCCAGTTAAGCCGTGAAAGGAAAGATATGGGAATAAAACCAGCTTACAAAATGGTGGACACCTGCGCTGCTGAATTCGAAGCAAAAACACCTTATTATTATAGTAGCTACGAATTTGAAGATGAAGTGGCAGTTTCAGAGAGGAAAAAAGTTATAATTATTGGTGCTGGACCTATAAGAATCGGGCAAGGCATTGAATTCGATTATTGTTGTGTGCACTCGGTTATGGCCCTGGAAGAAGAGGGTATTGAGACCATAATCATCAACAATAACCCCGAGACCGTTAGTACTGACTATGACATCTCCAGCAAGCTCTACTTCGAGCCCATCACCCTGGAAGATGTGATGGCCATTGTAGATAAGGAAAAACCCTACGGAGTGGTGGTGCAGTTTGGGGGTCAGACCAGTATTAACCTAGCTGTTCCCCTGGCCAACGAGGGCGTGAAAATTTTGGGGACTCCCCACGAGAGCATTGACCGTGCTGAAGACCGGGAACGATTCACAAGGGTGTTAAACCGGTTAAAAATACCCCAAGCAGATTATGGAATTGCCTATTCATTTGAAGATGCTCAAAAAGTTGCTGGAAAGATTGGTTACCCGGTTTTAGTCCGTCCATCCTACGTTTTAGGTGGTCGGGCCATGGAGATAGTCTACGACGATAAGGAGCTACGGGAGTACATGAAAGAGGCCGTGAAAATCTCGCCCGAACATCCCATACTGGTGGACAAGTTCCTAGAAGATGCCATTGAACTCGACGTGGACACCCTCTGTGACGGCGAAGAAGTGTTCATCGGCGGGATCATGGAACACATTGAAGAAGCAGGAGTGCACTCCGGAGACTCAGCCTGCGTTATACCCCCACAAAGCATCCCGGAAGACGTTCTGGAGACCATTAAAGATTACACCCTTAAGTTAGCCCTGGAACTGGAAGTGGTGGGTTTGATGAATATCCAGTACGCAGTTAAACTAGACGATGAAGAAAATCCCACCGTATACATCCTTGAGGCCAATCCAAGGGCCAGTAGAACCGTTCCATTTGTAAGTAAGGCTGTTGGCGTGCCTTTAGCTAAGATTGCTGCCAAGTTAATGATGGGACACCGCCTGCGAGACTTTGGATTGGAAGATGAGATCCAGTTAAAACATGTTTCAGTTAAAGAATCAGTATTCCCCTTTATAAAACTGCCTGAAGCAGATTCCGTCCTGGGACCGGAAATGAAATCCACTGGAGAAAGCATGGGTATTGACGAAAACTTTGGAGTCGCTTACTACAAGGCCCAACTATCAGCAGGCATGGAGCTGCCCCATCAGGGTAAAATATT
>JAUYBK010000206.1 GCA_030693105.1 Methanobacteriaceae archaeon
CTCCTGCAGCACCGGAACCGGCATATCAATGACTTTGCGAATTTTAAGGATTTCCTCTTTAGATAAATCATTTTTAAATCCTTCAATTTGGGGTCGGAATTTCTGCACCAGGTTGGTGTTGCGGGCTATGGAACTTTTAAGTAAAAAGGGCGGTACCTTGGTAAATACGTCCATTAAAGCCATGACGTCCTGTTCGGTTATGGTTGCTTCTGGTGATTCCATCAGATAAACTCCGGGGTAAAACAATTTTTGATTAGAAAGTATGAATTAGTATTAGTACCAAATATGGATTAACAGTTTGTTAATAATGATGTAGTGAGGTTTATTATATGGGAGAAAATGATTCACCTAAAATCTGCAGAAAATGTAATGCCAAGATAGAGCCCGGTTTTAACTTCTGCAAAGAATGCGGTACCCCGGTAGAAGATGCTCCAGTAAAGGAGAGTCCAAAAGTTTCCTGCCCAAATTGCAGTGCCGAGCTAAATCCGGAAGACACTTTCTGCACGGAATGTGGAAAGAAAATCGAAACCATAACCAGCTGCCCCAAGTGCTACGCTAATCTAAAACCAGGGACCATGTTCTGCACGGAGTGTGGTGTCAATGTCCCGGAATATAAAAAACTCGAAAGCGAAAACTTGACTAGTAGTTCATCCTCCAGCAGCGACCCCCTGGACGAAGTTAAAAAGACCGGAAAGGGAATTATGAAGGACGCTGAAAAAATAGGTGGAAGCCTGATTAAGGAAGTTGGCGGCTTTTTAGATAAAACAACATCCAGTAGCAGCTCCAAAAAGAGTATCAAACCCCAGAAAAAAGTACAACGGTTCCTGGTCTGCAATAGCTGCGGTGGTTACTATGAACTGCTAAAGGGAGAAGAACCCGAAGATTTTGCGGATAAATGTGACTGTGGTGGAAATTTAGAATGTAAGGACACTAAAGAATGAACTTTTCTATTGAAAGCGAATAATATGCTTAATATAATCTATTAAAATTTGGATATTTCCAAAAACATAAAAAACATTTCATAAAGGTTTCCATGGGTGGATTAAACTTTGAAATGCAAAAAAAAATCATGAAAGTTCTTCTAAACATTCCAGAAGGCGACGTGGAAAACTGGGACATGACCAGAAACAACAACTTGTTGATAAGTACCTCCCCAGGATAATAATCATTTTTATAGGTGGGCTATAAATTGACTCTCAAGTACCTTGAAAAAGACCAGAAGAGAATAGAAAAGAAAATGGAAGAATTAAACGAAAAACTTCAGGACATGGAGCACAAAAGTCAACTTAAAATACTTGAGAAAAAATATGAATCCTTAAAGGATAAAAAAAACCCAGAGGACCAGATCTGGGCAGATATCTACCGGAACGTCCTAGAGCTGGAGAAGAAGTCCCGGAAATAGGTAGTATCTCTTTTTTACTGATTATTTTTTATTTTCTTCACTGGTATTGGTGGCTTCAAGTTTTTTTACTTCCTCCCAGGTCCGCATTCCAAAGTAGAATAGGATCACTGCGGTTACCAGAGCGGTGAAACTGGTTATGGCCGTTGTTGATTCTTCTATTGGTTGCGGAATAGTTTGTAAAGTTTCATTTAAGGTTAAATTTGCAGAAGGTTTGAGATCCAAAACCTGGTACTGAAGTATTCCCGAGAAAGCTAGGGTAGGTAGTAATCCCAGGTATACCACCACGATGGCCACTGTAATAGCCCTCCTCATCTCCCCACTATTCTGGTCATCCCGATCCGCTAGTTGGTTGGATATAATAATTGTTCCCCAAAAAGCAACTATTCCCGTTAATACTACGGTAAAAGGCACAATGGCAAAGTTGTTCAACCAGAATGCCAAAATCAACCCTATTATAATGATTGAAAAAACACCAGATGCCAGCCAGATTGATTTTTTACGAGTAATAGCCTTGTCTTTATCTATTCTCTGTTTCTCAGCAAGTATTTGATCTTTTTCTTCCAGAAGCTGCAGATTCTTTTCTTTGTCAATCAGTTGTTGATTCTCTTCATCAATTAACTTTATCTTATCTTCTAATACCTGCTTCTCCTCGTCGAGCAGCAGCTTTTTTGATTCCTCATCAAGGGACAACTGTTTTTTTTCTTCCAGAAGCTGCTGTTTTTCATCAAGTAGCTGCTTCTTCTCTGCCAGTAGCTGCTGTCTTTTTTCTTCATCTCCCATAAAATTCCCCCCAAAAGTCTTAAAAACCCCCATTATTTATTGTTTAATATAATGTTACTAATCCATATTAAATTTATTGGGAAAAAAATTGTATAATTTTCGGATGAATTAAAGGAACTAGGTGCTTAAAAAAAGGTTCAGGAGTTAACCTTCACTGACATCACATAGTAATATCCGTCCGGTGGATTGTTCTCTGCCTCATTATTAACTGTAAATTCCACGCTCTTACCCTGGTGATCGGCCGCCAGTTTCAAGTGGTACAGGGCAATGCCCAAGTCGATCTGGTTGAACTTCTTAACTAAAATGGCCTTCAAGGCGTTGGACTTACGGCAGTAAGCGTGGATTAACCGATTATCACCGGTGAAGTACCAGGGCTGGCTGTTGGTGGATGACGGTGCCAGTCGGACTGGTTCTAACAGTCCCAACCCGTCCGAGAGGTCAGTTATCCCTTCTATATTTTTCCTTTTGAACTCGGTTATATCCCGGTGCAGGGCTTCCTGGGGCTTGCCCATGGTTAGTAAAATAACATAATTTAAGAATGAGCTTTCCAGTACTTCCTTTCTAGGTTTGGGTATTCCCTGCCAGCAGGTCCCAAAACCCCACTGGGACAGGTAGAGGTCCATCTGCTGGAGCATGAAACCCACGTTCTCCAGATATCCCTCTTTCTTTTCTGAAAAAGCTAATAGGTAGTGAGGGGCCTTTTTCATCATCCGAGTTTTAATCATCTCCGTGGATACCACTTTAAATTTAGTCTTTATTTCCGGATATAATGGTTCTAATTTCCCCAAAAGGTTTTCAATTTCCATCAGGTCTTTTTCATCCAGGGGGCTGGGGTTGTACCGGCGGACTGATTTTCTACGGAATATGGCATGATAAAGCTGGTTGTGATCCATGTTATTAATCCTCAAACTAAATTTCTCTTTATAAGTATTATAGGAATACATATTAATAGCAAGATCACTATGGGTAGTAAATTCATGATGAATTGGGACGAGTACCAAGCACTGGTAGTGAGTCTTTTAGACCGCAACATTAAGGACAACCGAGAGCAACACCAGGCCATCCAGGCACCTCCTTCTGAATCACAATTTTTAGTAGCCGGACCCGGGTCCGGTAAAACCACAGTAATGGTTTTAAAAATATTGAAATACGTGCTGGTGGATGACATCCCTCCCCCCAGCATATTGGCCACCACCTTCACCAAAAAGGCAGCATTCGAGTTGAAGTCCCGAATAATGACCTGGGGAAATAAGATAATAGCGAGTGGGCCCGAAAATCCACCAATGCGAAACCGACATCCCCCCTCAGACAACTTAAATTTAGAGGAAATAACCATAGGCACCCTGGACAGCATCTCCGAGAACCTCCTGAAAAACCCCCCAGTCATAGAAGAATCAGTCTCCCGGTCCCTCATGGTGCAGAAGTTGTTCCAGGAAGAACTGGAACACCACCCGGATCTCATCAGCTACTTAAAAAGCATGAAAAATCACCGGGGCAATTTAGGGGTTACCGGCATGAGCGAAGTCCTTCTGGAGTTAAAAGACCGGATATATCACGACCAGGTAGACCTGGAATCCTTCCAAGAAGAAGCAGAACATCCGGGTTGCCGGGTAGCGTGCCGTCTTTTAGTAGAATATTTGGATGAGTTAAAGAAAAGAAAACTTTACGACTTTACCCTCCTGGAAAGTGAGCTGTTAAAACAAATAAAAAAAGGCCAACTGGACTCATTTTTTAATAATATCAAAATCATCCTGGTGGACGAGTACCAAGACACCAACCTCCTGCAGGAAAGTATCTACTTCCACATGGCCCAGCTAGCAATAAATAATGGGGGCAGCCTCACGGTGGTGGGAGATGACGACCAGTCATTGTATCGGTTTCGAGGGGCTACCGTGGACCTTTTCACCCAGTATCAGACGAGAATAAAACAAAAGTTAAACCTAAAACCCCAACTCATTAACCTCTCTTTAAACTACCGTTCCACCCCTTCCATTGTAAGTTTCACCAACTCCTTTGCCGAGCTGGACGAAGATTACCAGTACGCCCGGGTCAGAAACAAACCCTCCCTTAAATCCGCCCGGAAAAAAGGTTACACCGATTATCCTGTGCTGGGGATGTTCCGTCCGGACCGTAAAACCTTAGCTCGTGATCTGGCCCGGTTCATAATCCATGGACAGGGAAAGAATGGTTACCAGGCCCCGGAAGAACTCATCATCAAAATAAAAGAAAAGGACTGTTCCCTGCTCATGTCCAGTCCTTTGGAATTTTCCAGCCACAGTGCCAAACGATTCCCCCACTACCTCCGTCAACAACTAAAAAAGGATGGTTGGGAGGTGTTCAATCCCCGGGGAGAAAGTTTAGAACGAGTGGAGTTCACCGAACTTTTAGCGGGACTTATCCTGGAAATTCTGGACCCGAATAAAACCATTGAAAACTCCATGATCCGCCTGCCCAGTAAAGTCAAAAGCAGCTTCCACAAATGGAGAAAGGCCG
>JAUYBK010000012.1 GCA_030693105.1 Methanobacteriaceae archaeon
GAATTTTTATAGTAAAACCAAACACACTCCTACCTGCTAGGGCAGCATCCATAGGTATAGTTTCGCCATATATTCGTTTACACTCCTCTGCCGAGAACAACATGGTCTCCAGGGAACGCTGCATTTCTACCTGGGAATCTCGGATTGTTTTACCAGTCTCCATGGTTATCAAACGGGCCATATCCTTCATATCATCTTTCAGGTCCTGGTGGATATCCTGCATAATGCGGGAAAGTTTTCGCGATGACATTTCTGCCAGGACCTTGGAAGCTTGGTTGGCGGCGGTGATGGCTTTTTTCACATCTTCTAAACTGCCCCGAGGAACTTCATCTACTACCTCACTATTAAAAGGATTAATAACAGCTATTTTTTTGTCTTTATCCTCTAATTTTCCATTGATTAACATTTTCATGGCTTAAAACCTCCCTATTAAAGCCTTTTGTAAATAGAGTTGAAAAACTAAAATAGAAAAAAAATTTAAATTTATGAAATCTTAAAAAAATTAACCCTTTACAGTATTGTTCAGCTGTTTAATACTGTTGGTTACGTTTTGTACGTCAGTATTGTTGATTTCCTTTCCCAAGTTTTGCGTATAATTCCGGTATACGATAGCCGCAACTATGACGATAATCATTATGCCACCCAAAATAAGGAGCATTTCTGCTGAAGTCTGTCCTGATTCTTCATTTATTATTCTAATAATAACACCCCCATATTAACTGTATCCTAGTAAACTTGGCCCGAAAACTCTTATAATGTAAAATATAACATAAGCCGCCGGAACCAAAAGAAGTGCATATTTAACTCCTTTTCGGGCGCTTCCGTAAAGAACTACTCCAATAAGTAAACCGGCAATGATAGAATGTATGATTATATATCCTGTGGCAGACATTATGGATGCTTCTAATAATGGGTTTGGTTTTCCCATTTGCCCTATAAATGAAGAATAAGTCATAATCATACCCAAAGCAAATGGTGCTGCTATAATGGCGGAAATAATTAGGAACATAACTGACATCATTACATTGGCTTTTCTTTCCCTTTTAAGGGCTAAAACAGCCCTTAAATCTTCGGCCACAGTTTCTATAACTTCAGCTAAACTACCCCCCACTCTTCTTCCCTCCAAGATCATTCGGAAGGTTCGGTCCAGATTCTTGGACTTTAGACGTTCTCCCATGGATAATAAGGCATCGTCGAAGGTGCTTCCTATTTTTATTTCAATAACTGCTCTTTTAAGTTCGTCGTAGAGGGGCCCTTTACCATGTTTGGAAATGTCCTCCAGGGCAGTTTCAATACCCACCCCTGCGCGCAGTAGAGATGCTATCTGTCTTAAAAAGTCAGGGGTGCCCTGTTCTATGGCATCAACCCGTCTTTCCATTAAAAAGAACAACCATGCAAATACGACAATTCCTGGGGCTAATAATCCTAAAATAACTCCCAATATGGGATTTAAACCAAGAACTGTAAAAGAAACAAAGGATAATATTGCAAAACCGGCCCCTATCAAAATAACAAGAGTTATTAGATCAGAGGCTTTAATGTACATCCCGGCGCGTATAAGGTTCTCCTGGATTATTATCAGGTATTTATCCGGAAAAAGCCTATCCATAGTCGCCGATACGGGTGCTAATGGGGAGGGTATCAGGGCCATTTTTTTCCACCTAACAATAAATATGTTAACTTATTATTTATAATATTACTATAAATAAACCTATTTTTATTATATTTTACGGTATTATATGATAAACTTTATTTTTCAGGGGTTAAAAACTTAATTTGGAATCCATCTTATTTAAGACCTTACCTCTTTTTTTGATAAGGATCATGTCTTCCACCCTAACTCCAAAATCATTTTCCAGATAAATACCCGGTTCTACAGTTATTACCATGCCAGTTTCAAGTTTTTTATCCTCTCTAAAAGATAATGAAGGGATTTCATGAACTTCCAGACCCACCCCATGCCCTGTGGAATGCAGAAAACTATCACCGTAGCCGTATTCAGTTATAATATCTCTAGCCACTTTATCAATGTAGGATGCCTTGATTCCTGGTTTAATCTGTTTAATAGCATGTTTTTGGGCCTCAAGAATTATTTCTAATACTTCTTCCTCATTTTCAGTTTGGACCAGAGTACGGGTGGTGTCAGAAGCGTAGTGATTGTAAACTGCTCCCCAATCTATTAAAACGGGGTGAGTCACTTTTTTAGAGGATACCGATGCGTGGGGGAAGCTGGATCTTTTTCCAGAAGCTATGATAGATTCAAAAGCAGGTTTAATTGAACCGGAACACCTCATGTTGTACTCCAGCTGGGCTGCCATTTCATTTTCCGTGCCGCATATCTTTAGATTTTTCAGAGACCTTTCAGCGATTTCAATGGCTTTTTGAATATTTTTGATCTCTGCTTCTGTTTTTATCATCCTTTGAGTAGCAATGAGATCGGTGGAGTTAACTTCAAACTTTTCACTTAACTTGAGATAAGTTTCCATAGGCAGTGAGGGGTCTACACCTATCTTTCCACTTAAAATCTTCATAACTTCTGGAAAAGATTTGAACTCTTCTACTGGTATCTGGGAAACATCTTCAGCCTCTTTCAGATCCAATTTAGGGACTAAAAGGATTGGTTCATCAATTAATATAAAAATTGAATAACTTGAAGGATAATAACCGGTTAGATAAGTGATATTTCCTGGTTTCACTACAAACATGGAATCCAGACCTTCCTCCTGCATTCCATTTAATACTTTATTGATATCCATGAAAAAGAACCTCTTTTTTTGATTTAAACAATTCAATCATTAGCTTCTAAATATAATTTAATTTTATTTTTAAGGGTTTCATGTACTTCGGGAGATATTTCTTTTTTAATAGGTTGAGGTATGTATCAAAAATCGGGGTCTTTAAATTTTAACCCTTCATAATATA
>JAUYBK010000013.1 GCA_030693105.1 Methanobacteriaceae archaeon
CCGGGGAACTGGTTGAACTTCCAAAACAGTTTTTCGCTGATACTGGGATTAGTCCTTGGTACAGCGGGGCTCCCCCACGTATTGATACGATACTACACCAATCCATCGGGTAAAGCGGCAAGGTGGACCACCGTTGGCACACTACTCATAATTGGGACCTTCTACTTGATGGCGCCAATTGCCGGTTTTGGAGCTAGAATATTTTTAGGAGATGCCGGTGGCAAAAACACTGCCCTTCCTCTTTTGGCTCAATATTTGGCGGGTGAACCATTAATGGGTGTCGTAATTGCAGGTGCATTTGCAGCAATTCTGTCAACGGTAGTGGGATTGATCATTGCTACCACCGGAGCCGTAGCCCACGATTTCTACACAAGTCTTATTAATCCCCAGGCTTCAGAGGAAAAACAGATTCTAGTTGCAAAAATATCGGCTGCATTTGTCGGGTTGTTCTCGATATTAACCGGGATAATGTTTAAAGGATTCAATGTAGCGTTCCTGGTTGGATTAGCATTTTCAATTGCGGCGAGTACCTTCTTCCCCGTGCTTATTATGGGTACCTGGTGGAGAGGGACCACAGAAAATGGTGCGCTTGTGGGACTTATAGTAGGTATGCTATCCTCCACCGGAATAATAGCTACTAACCTTCTCGGACTCCATGATCTGTCAAATCCGGCGATAATAACAGTACCACTAGCTTTCCTAACCATATACGTTGTATCCAAGTTAGATGGTCAAATACCTCCGGATACCGATGAATTCATGCGTAAAGTGCACACACCTACCGATGAGTAAATGGGAAATTCCTGGTAATGAATTTACCGGGAATCCCTTACCTTTTTTTTTTATTGATGACTGTTATACCAATAGGACAGTAATAATAGGACAGTAAGGTCAAATTTTCAATCCGGTTATACTGGAATAACAAAAATGGAGGAATGTTGAGAGTATACCTCCCCAAATAGGCTAAAATTAGACAGTTATAGAAATCAATCAGGTACTCCTAATCATTATACATTTACCTGGAACTCCAAATCAACCTCCAGCAGGCTTACCACCCCTGATGCCTCAATTATTCATAGGGGGCTCCAGAAGGATGATCAGCACGTCTTGACCGTCAATACCGGGATATTCGTTTAAATTTTGGACTATGGTAGTGAAGAGCTTGTTTTTAGCTTCCTGGGAGTGGCCCGGAAACATTTTAATTTCAATTATGGTAGCATTATCAGTAAGGTCCCGTGGAACCTCAAAGTCTTCCTTTTTTAGCTCGTATATTCTCTGAAACCGGTCGTAATCAGGTATCTTAATGGCCTCCACCAAGGCCTGATGCACAACGTCCAATATTGCTTTCTTATATTCTGATGACTTTCCTTTGCGAATTTCTATTTTAATCAGAGGCATATTATCACTTTAAAAAAACTTATATATTCAATCTAAAGAAAGGGGAATTTCATGCCATTTACATAGCTAAGGCATGATGAACATGCTTACGTTCATTCCACCAGACCTACTATACTTTGGATCAGTAATTTCACTGTACTTAAAAATTTCTTTTCAATTCCAATACTGTTTTAAACTTTTCATCTTAAGATAAGCATATATTTCACTGTATTGTCATGAGAATATCATTTTAGTTAAAAAGAACAAAGTTATAAATTAGAGTTAAGGATAAAATTTTAGAGTCGAGGGAACAGTTTGAGGACTATTTAAAATGAAAAAAGAACTTATAATCGTCCGATACGGTGAGATCGGTATTAAGGGCCCCATAGTAAGAAAGCGGTTTGAAAATAGACTTCTAAACAACATCAAATCCGCTCTGGAATGTCGGATAGAAGTTGATCAGGGCCGTATATTTCTCCATACCGATGATCAGGAACTTGCCCGACAAGTACTGTCTAAAACATTTGGAGTAGTTTCATTCAGTCCGGCGGTAGTGACTGAAACTGATTTTGATTATATTAAGGAAAAATTAAAAGCCTACACCGAGGAACTGGTTCAGGAGGGTCTTTTTTCGGGTGAAGATTCTTTTGCCATCCGCTGTCGGAGAGTGGGTAAACATTCCTTCACCAGCCAGCAAATGGCTGCTTTCTGTGGGTCGGTGGTTTATGGAGTTACCCAGTCCAAAGTGGATCTTACCCGCCCGGACTTTGAAATATTCCTGGAAGTCCGGGAAGACGAGACCTACCTATTCCACCAGAAGATACCCGGACCCGGCGGACTGCCAGTAGGCACCCAGGGCCGGGTAGTGGCACTTTTATCCACAGGGATTGACTCACCCGTGGCCTGTTACCTTATGATGAAAAGGGGCTGCAGTATAACTGCTCTTCACTTCAACAACCATCCTTACACCTCCCCGGATGAGGAAAAAATTAAGAAGATATCCGAAAAGCTGAAAGAATATTCCCACGGCGCTAGATTTGATCTCTTCGCCGTTGATTATGGTGAATTCCTCTCCAAATGTATTGAAGATGCACCTTCCCGGATGACCTGTGTTTTATGTAAAAGTGGAATGTACCAGACTGCTGAAAAACTCGCCCAACGTGAAGGGGCTCTGGCACTAGTAGACGGTAACAGCTTAGGCCAGGTAGCTTCTCAGACCCTTCCCAACCTGGTTGCCACCCGTCACTTCACCACCCTACCCCTTTTAAGCCCTTTAATTGGCTGGGACAAGGTGGAAATTGAAAACCTGGCCAAGAAAATAGGCACCTATACTCTTTCTATTATCCCTGAAGAAGGATGTAGTGCTGCACCCCGACACCCTGAAACCCACGCTGAACTAGAGAAAGTTGTAGAAGCTCAAAATAAACTCAAAATGGATAAAGAAGTGGATAATCTGGCTTTTAGCCTTCGCAGAATGAAGATTTAGGGTTTTTTAATAAAATCCGGCACTTTATTTTTTAATAAAATTAGGCCCTCTTTCCTGCCAAATATTGACCTAAACGTTTAGCTAAAGCAAGTATAGTCAGGATGGGCGGTGCTCCTGGGGCACAGGGCAGTACACTGGCATCAGCTACAAATAGCCCTTCTATTTCTGTTTGCAGGTTAGAATCAACCACGTGGCCAATGGCTGCACTTCCACCAGGGTGAGCACCCCGCGCCGGAGTGGAAATCAGGGTGGTGGGGTCCACACCCGCCGCAGTAAGGATAGAACCAGCAGTAGCTGCTCCCTCGGATAGGAGAGCCACATCCTCACCAGTGGTGTATTTGGTAACGGCATTTTGTCTTACTTTCCCAACATTTTCGTCCGAGATCTTGATCATTATGCCCAGAATATCTTCTGGAGCGTAACCCGGAAGTTTCTCGGCCAGTAGACCCGAGTAGTGTGGTGCTAATAGGAATCCATCTTTTTTCAAAAGAGCGTTCATCTGCACTTCCTCCTTGAAATTAATCCCCTTCAAAACACCACCCACAGTGATGAAGGTGTCGACAAAAAGATGTTGACCCGCTTTTAATCCAACCCTTTGCAGTAGACGAGGAGTTTCAATGGCTCCTGCAGATAAAACTACTATGTCGCCAAAAAACTCTTGATCAACAGTTTTAACTCCCTTCAAAGTGCCATTTTCCTGGATTATCTCGGTGATGGGACTGTTTTCTATCAACTTTGCCCCCGATTTAACAGCCTCTTTTAGGTAGATTTGGGAAGTCCACTTAGCGTCCCGGGGACATCCCAGTGCACATTTACCGCAGGGCTGGCACAAACGAGGGTCGATGAATTTAGGCATCTTAGTCATGTTAAAACCCATCTCCTGAGCATTTTCCATGATCAGTCGAGTGCCACTGCCAAACAAGGCGTCAGGAAGAAGATTTACTCCCACTTCCTGTTCTACTTCATCAAACTCTTTTTCAAGATCTATATTGAATTTTTTAAGCTGGCTTTGACACGTGCGCACCGCATTACCGGTACTTACCATGGTAGTGCCACCTAAACACTCAGTTTTTGAGATTTCCACCCCGGTTTTTATAATGTCATAGTGGTTATAGGCGTCTCCCGGGAAAGTTATAGGTCCCTTCTCAAAGATAGTAACTTCAAATCCCCTTATGGCTAGTTCTCTGGCCAGGATTCCCCCTCCCGCACCTGATCCCACCACTACTACTTTTCTCATAATCAATCACCCTTAGGAGATCATATAAAAATTAAAGTTGTTTTCTTTTTAAAGTTCGTCGAGGCCTTTTTTTGGGCACCGTAATTTTTCTTACACTTCTTTCTTCGGGATTGAAGAATGTTACTGCCAGGTATCCGCCTATAGCACCCATAGCTCCGTAGATCAGAAGAGACATTACCAACCCTAAAATCAGGTTTATGAAACTATCGGCCGCTACACCTATTCCTAATACCATGGGGCTGGGAAGTGTGTAGGGTAGTGCCGGATTAGTTATGAAACTGTAAAGGAAGAGTAGAAATGCCAGGGTGCCTCCGGCCATAGCTCCAACCTTGTAACTGGTCTGTTCCGGTACGGTTAGATAGCTAGCTACGAAACCAACTATTAGCACGGAAAAAAATCCCCTAATCCCCATGAAGGGAATTATTAGACCGACTATTATACTAATGAAAATGGATGTTTCCAAGCTGTACTTTGCCATTTCTTGTTCATACCTCATTTAAGCCTTGAGAATAATTTTCCCGGTATGTCTTATAATGATTTCCTATAAGATTAGTGATCTTTAGGATGGGTCATAAAGTGATTTACGGGGTTGGTAAAGTTATGGGGTGTTGAGACCCTTTTGTAAAATTTTGATTAATCTGTTTTTTCCCTCTTATTTTCCGTCTAATTACTTTTTTGAGACCTTTAAGAATAAATAAAAGTGAGAACAGATATATCAGTATGAATAGTACAATTAAACCTACTTTAAAGTGTTGTATTGATTCTGTGCAACTTAATCTTTCCGATTTTGGATTGGAAAAAATCGATTTTGAAAGGATCCTAACTGAAAAATTTACATTGACGGAAAACCCCGAAACGTGAATAAAATCATGAATCTGCTTGCTGATAACCATTTTGAATATGTGAACCCTCGCTGCCATGTTTGTGGTTCACATGATGTTATTAAACAGGAATATC
>JAUYBK010000014.1 GCA_030693105.1 Methanobacteriaceae archaeon
TAATCTGAAGTTAGCTGGAATATCTCCATTACCATTTTCAAGAACTCCTAAAACTGAAGTCATTTCCCGGTCAGTAAAAGCCTCCAGGGGAGTCATGGATGTCTTTTTATATGCTATTAGTTCGGTGAAACTTCTTGGAATGTGATTTTCAATCTCCACCAGCCCACCATATTTTGGAACTACAGGGATACCTGCGTTAAGTAGCATGCCATCTATAGTGGTTCCGCAGATAGTTTCCATTTCCATCTGATCTGTTTCATTTTCAGAAGTGGGGGTGGTGATTTTAACGTAGGGACTTACGGATATTCCTTTCTTAAAAATGTTTTTAATGATATTCATTAACTCATTTTCATAAGTGAATGTGGATGTATTCACCACTACTTTTCCCAGTCCTGTTTCAGGATCGAGAGTGGTTTGATACATCATGTCCTCAAATTTAGAGAAAATAAAATCAACCTGATCATAAATTAGGCCTTTTTCAAGCTCTTTAATACCTTCAGAGGTTATACGCCTCCCCGCATATCCTATACGTTCGGTGAATCCTTTTTCATCTAAGATTCGCATATGGTAGCGTACTGCTCTTTCTCCCAGATCATAACCTTTCTTTTTTAGTCCTTCGGCTATGGTTTTGGCGCCCAGAACATCCTCCTGGTCAGCTAGGATCCTCAAAATCTCAATCATCTTACGGTCTGTTTCCTGTGGCATTGCCTCACCCATTTACTTATGATAAAGTTTCTAGGAAGAGAGTTTAAATACTTTTTTAAAAAACAACGAATTTCATTAAAATAAAGAAAAAAGGAATAATGGGGTTAAATTTGCAGATACTTGTTCTGTTCGTACCGGAATACTTGTATCCGGTATTCATCCCATTCTTTTCTTTTTAAAGCCATGAATTGGTTGTATATGTGGTCTCCCAGGGATGCTCTAACTACTTTGTCTTTCTCCAGGGCGTGGTAGGCTTCCCATAAACTGGAAGGTAATGTTTCGATTCCCCTTTCTTTGAGGCCAGCTTCATCCAGTCCGAAAACGTCGATTGTGGTTGGTTCTCCGGGGTCGATCTTGTTTTTCATACCGTCCAGCCCTGATTCTAGCATGGCGGCGAAGGCCAAGTAAGGGTTACAGGATGGGTCAGGACAGCGGAACTCTACTCTAGTACCTTTTCCTCGGGATGCTGGGATTCTGACCAGGGTGGAACGGTTTTGTAAACCGTAGGAAATGTACACTGGGGCTTCATATCCGGGGACCAGTCGTTTGTATGAGTTTACGGTAGGTGCTACCACGGCAGACAAAGCTTTGGCGTGCTTTAGGAGACCTCCAGTAAAGTACAAAGCTTCTTTAGACAGCCCAGTTTCTGTATCGGGGCCGTCGAAGAGATTTTCGCCATTTTTGAACAGACTTTGGTGGCAGTGCATACCGCTTCCGTTTTCTCCGAAGAACGGTTTGGGCATGAAGGTTACCAGATAACCCATTTTGTCTACCATGGCTTTTATGGCTTGTTTGAAGGTAATAACCGCATCGGCAGTCTTCATGGCTTTGTCGAACTTGAAGTCGATTTCATGCTGACCGGGAGCCACTTCGTGATGACTTACTTCTACATCGAATTTGAGTTCTTCCAGCCCCAGGACTAGTTCTCTTCTTACGTCTGTTCCCTGGTCTACAGGCTCTACATCGAAGTAAACTCCGCTATCGTGGGGATAAATTACTCCGTTTTTGTCTTCTTCTACTATGAAGAATTCTGGTTCGGGGCCCACGTTGTATTCGTAGCCCATTTTTTCCGCTTTAGCCAGGGCTTCTTTTAAGATGTTACGAGGGTCTCCTTCGAAGGGTGTTCCGTCGGGCCAGTAGATGTCGCAGATAAATCTGCATACTCCTTTCTCTTCTGGTCTCCAGGGGAGGGTGGAGAAGGTTTCTGGGTCTGGTTTTATGATCAGGTCACTTTCGTTGATGTCCACAAAACCTTCGACAGAAGAACCGTCAAAAAGAAGTCCGTCTTTTAATATGGTTTCTATATCGTCTGGTTTTACCAGGGGAACTGCCATGTTCTTAGGAGTTCCGTGTATGTCTACAAATTGTAGCCGCACAAACTTTGTGCCGCATCTTTCAATGTCTTGGATAACTTTTCCTATCTTATCTTGCATAGGTTAACCTCCGTGAGAATTACACCGGAACTATGTTTCCTTTTAGTGGTATATAAATGTTTAGTCCAGACCGGTGCTGCCCCTAATTATCTCTAAAAATCAAAGCTTGACCAAGGAAAAAGGGTCTTTTTTAAAAAGATCGAACACCAGCATGTCCGGGGCTAAGATAGGTGCACCTTTAGATAGTAGGATCTTCATGGCTTCAAAAGCCTGTAGACATCCCACGATATTTGGAACCGAAGAAATACTAGGGGGAACTTCCTGACTCAAATTCTTAATTTTTGCCACGATTTCCAGAGTTAACTTTCTGTCCCGGGACGGTAGCTGGAACATTTCTTCGTAAGATGGCGTCCTACTGGTGAAAACGGTTATCTGGCCTTTGGTACCGTGAATGGCCCCATGCACAAAGGGGATGCCTTTTTTTTGCGCTTCTCTACTTAGTATGATACGAGAGAGGAGGTTGTCTAGAGCGTCAATTACCATGTGGCATCCTTCCAGGATAGAAGCAACGTTTTCCTGGTTTAGTTCCTGACTAAAGGCCTCCACTTCCATTAGGGGGTTTATCGAAAGCAAGGTTTCTTGGGTTACTTCTGCCTTCAAACGCCCAATATCATTGAAATTACTCATCAACTGTCGATTTAAGTTAGAAATTTCGAAATGGTCCTTATCAACTACCCTTATTTTTCCAACACCCATGCGGGCCAGCATTTCGGCACTGGCACCTCCAATCCCCCCACAACCTACTATGAGTATTTGGGAATTTTTTAGTTGTGTTTGTTCTTCTTTGCTGATTATTCCCTTCTGACGATCCAGCATTTCCCAGTATTCATCTTCTTGGTATTTTTCGCCCATTTCTTCACGCTCTAAAAGATGCATTATTTAAATTATTTTTGTAAACTCGGTAATTATTGTTCCGATACAAACGCAAAGTATTTACCATAGAATACCAACCCTAATATGTCAAAATTTTATATATCTTAAATTGATATATTAAGGTGGTAGGGAGATGAACAAAGCTTTTAACGGCATGAAAACGTACCTGACCGACTGGAAAAACTTGCTGACCCACAGTATAATAGGTGTAATATTGTTGTGGTTTGCTATTTTTGCTCCAATCAACCCTTATATCCGAATTGGCGTAATAGGGGCAGTAGTGTGCTTTAACATAATTAGGATGAATTACTTATTAAACAATAATTAATTTTTTTCTATTATTTTTCGAAAAAAACTTTTTTTTCAAGAAATTATTTTTCTATATATTCCAAAAAATAGCATTTTCAAAATAGCATTTTAGTGGAGTGCCGGGAGCGGGATTCGAACCCGCGACCTTACGGTATCCCAGGAATAAGTCAGAGCATTGCTTAATACCCTATGAGCCGTACGCTCTAACCAACTGAGCCACCCCGGCATGGCTTATATGCTGTTCATTCTCATCTTTCTTAAAGTTTTCTATATTATATAAAATATAAAACCAATCTCTATTATCTTCTAAAAACGAACATAATTATACTAAAAAAAGGTGATAAAGTGGATGAACACGTAATGGAGGCCTTGGGAAAGGCGCGGATAGTGATTAAAAACGGTATAGTGGTGGAAGTGGGAGAACCGCAGATAGAATACTGTCCCCTATTTCATAAGTACCGCGGAATTGAAAAACTGGACCCTGAAACAGTTAAAGAGAACATGGAGTTTCGAATAAAAGATTTTGGGATGTGCACTTCCCAAAGACAACTTAAAATGCCTGATTTTTTATCTTTTGGTATTTCCGAGACCCTGGGAACACTGATAGAGGAAGAACTAATTGAAGTAGCGATTATCGTGTGTGATGGGTGTGGCACAGTTATAATAGAAAATCCTGAACTAATTCAGGGAATTGGTGGTAGGATCTCGGGAATAATTGTTACCTCTCCCGTTAAAGAAATAATCAATGTAATTGGGGAAAAAAAAGTCTTAGATTCGCAGACTGCCGAAATAGACCAAATTAAAGGCGCTTTAAAGGCTCTTAAACAAGGGTATCGTAAGATGGCCATCACCGTAGCCAGTGCCAAGGACGCAAAAAAGCTTAGAGAAATCGAACGTGGAAACCCGGGTGTAGAAATATACATCTTCGCTGTTCATACCACGGGAATCTCCCGCGAAGATGCTGAAAATCTCTTTAAATATGCCGATGTCATCACTGGCTGTGCATCTAAACATTTACGGGAGTTAGCCGAAGAAAATAATGTATTTTCGGTTGGTGCATCTATTCCCATTTTTGCCTCCAGTGAAATGGGAGAGAAGTTCCTTAAAATGAGAATTGAGAAGATTGGTGGATTGAAGGAGAAAAAAGACGCAAGAATACCCGAACCTTTAATTTAATGTATCTTGCTAGGTGGATTATTGTCGTCCAAGCCCGCCAGAGCCCTGATAAGGGAGCTTTGGGTGATGAGTCCGATTAAATTTCCCTCGTCTACGACAGGTATTCTCTGGTAACCTTCATCGGCCATTATCCGGGTAATTTTCATGATGGGGGTCTCTATTTCGGCAACTTTTAGATCTTTACTCATCAGATCTTCCACTTTAAGTCCCAGGGCTTGCCCACCTGCCAGCAAAATGTCCCGGTGTGTTATTATGCCAACCAGCTTCTTTTCATCAACCACAGGAAGCCCCCCTACATTGCAGCGCATCATCTTAAGCTTGGCTGCAGCTACCAGGTCATTTGGGGAACTCACGTAGACTTCCTGGATCATGATGTCCCGGGCCCGAAGCTTGTTGTTCATAAACTTATTTCTATCACTGGTATATATTAAAATGAGGGATAAAATTGACACAAATGGAACAAGCCAGGAAAGGCCATTTAACCGACCAAATCAGAAAAATCGCAGAGAAAGAAGGTATTAGTCCCCAAAAAATATTGGATAGAGTTTCAAAGGGACAGATCGTTATTCCCTGTAACATTAACCGTAATACTGCCCCTTTAGGGGTGGGTAAAGGACTTACCACTAAAATTAACGCGAATGTAGGATCCTCGCCAGAACTGGAAGACCCGGAAGAAGAAGTCAAAAAGACTTTAGTGGCAGTTGAGCACGGAGCACATACGGTAATGGATTTAAGTACCGGACCTAAATTTAGAGAAGTAAGAAAGGCCATAATGGCAGCAACCAACTTCCCGATTGGCACAGTACCTATTTATCAGGCCGGAATCAGCGCGTCTAAAAATAAAGGTGCAGTAGTGGACATGGATGAAGACGACATGTTTTCGGCCGTTCAGGAACAGGCCCAAGAAGGCGTAGACTTCATGACGCTACACTGCGGGATCACTAAGGACACAGTAGAGAAGCTGAAAAATTCAAATAGGACCATGGGAATTGTTAGTAGGGGTGGTGCCTTTTTAGCAGCATGGATACTTCACAATAAAGAAGAAAACCCGCTTTTTAAAAATTACGATTACCTTCTGGAAATTGCCGCAGAACACGACGTCACCATATCGTTGGGGGATGGATTACGTCCCGGATGCCTGGCGGATGCTTCTGATATTCCTCAAATGGCGGAATTAAACATTTTAGGGGACTTAGTCCAGCGGGCTAGGGACTTTGATGTTCAAGTGCTGGTGGAAGGCCCGGGGCACGTTCCTTTAAACCAGATTGAGGCCAATATGCAGATACAAAAAACAATCTGTAAAGAGGCTCCTTTTTATGTTTTGGGCCCTATTGTAACTGATATGGCCCCAGGTTACGATCACATTACCTCTGCCATTGGAGGGGCCATAGCAGCTCGCGCCGGTGCAGATTTCATCTGCTATGTGACTCCTGCGGAGCACCTTTCCATACCCAACCTTCAAGAAGTTAAAGAGGGGGTTATTGCTTCCAGAATAGCTGCTCAGGCAGCTGATGTCTCGTTGGGCATAGGGAGTTCTTGGGAAATGGAAATGGAAATGGCCCGGGCCCGGAAGAACTTTGACTGGGACAAACAGTTTCAACTGGCTTTCGACCCTGAAAAACCCCGAAGATGCAGAGAAAGGAACTCTTCGTCAACCAGAGACATGTGTACCATGTGTGGTGAGTTTTGTGCTCTTCGTATGGTAAGAGATAACATTTAATAAAAAATAATTATTAAAAACTTTTAATAATGCCTTTTCATATAATAAAGATATAAATGAAGCAAATGAAGAGGAGAAAAACATGGATCTGCAACATGTTAATGGTGAAAAGAGAGAAAAGGTTGTTCTGTTTGCTTTAAGTACTTGTGGATGGTGTAAAAAGACCCGAATGTTAATAGAAGAGTTAGGGGTCGAGTATGATTACATTTATGTTGATCTTCTCCAGGGGGAAGATCGAAACGAGGTTATTGCGGCCATGAAACGATGGAACCCTCAACTTTCCTTCCCTACCTTATTATTAAACGATGAAGAGTGTATTGTCGGGTTTGACCAAGATAAAATAAAGGAGAAATTAGGATGAGTCCAGACTCGAGTCAAGTAGACAAATATTACCGGAACCTTAAAAAAGAGGTAGAATTGTCAGGTTATCATCTCAATCCCGATGAAGAATTTACTAAGGAACTTCTAAGGAATATATTAGTTAATAAAGAGCGCTATGGATATGGGGCCTGCCCCTGCAGATTGGCTTCTGATAATAAAGAGGAAGATTTGGATTTGATATGTCCCTGTGACTACCGAGATCCTGACTTGAACGAATACGGTGCTTGTTACTGTGGATTGTATATTTCAGGGGACATTCTAAGTGGAAAGAAAAAATTAACTTCCATACCCGAAAGACGTCCTGGCCCGGACCAGCGCGTTAAAATAGTGGGGAAATCTTACGGTGAATTAAGTTCATCCTTACAATTCCCTGTTTGGCGTTGCCGGGTTTGCGGATATCTATGTGCTCGAGATGAACCTCCTGAAATTTGTCCTATCTGCAAAGTTGGAAAAGAACGCTTTGAAAGGTTTATGTAAGGATGTAATTATTAAAAGATGTCAAGAATTTGGTAAGGAATACAAAAAAAAGTTTAATAGTTAATAACTTAATTATTTATAAATTCTAAACCAATCTTAGCTTAATGGCACGGTGATAAAGTGGATATAGATCATATGTTCGAACTTTACGAGCAAGTTAAAGATGATGTTAAGTTTTTCATTGCCTCGGATGTTCGTGCCAAAATACTCATAAGTCTCAAATACGGCTCTAAAAATTTGGCTTATTTAAGGAAAGACATCCATCTTAGCTCATCCACCATCCTTCACGGCATGAGTCAACTGGAAACTAAGCAGCTAATCTTTCGCGAATCAGGTAACTATTCCCTTTCCCAGAAAGGTGAAATTGCTGCTGATAAATTGATCGACCTGGTTAAATCTGTTTATTCTTTAAATAAATTTGAGAGTCTGTTTCTTCACCATGACATTAGTGCGATCCCCACAAACATCACTAGGGACCTAGGGTGTCTGGAAAATTCTTTAATTATTAAAGCCACTGAAACTGATATAATGAAGCCCCAAGATGTTAGAACGGCACTTATGTCTAAAAGCAAGAATATTAAACATTTATCTTCAGTTTTTGACGTTTCAACTACTCAAATTTTTTTGAACACACTTGAAAACGGAGGAAATGTCCATTTGGTCCTTACTGAGGGGATAATGGAAAAACTTTTCGAAAAAGTCCCTAAAAAAGTGCTTCAAAAATGGTTAAAAAAGGGAAGCCTCAAACTTTGGAAGCTGGAAGGGGATGTGAAAATATCCTTAACCACCGGGGATAATTTTATGGCTATGGGCCTTTTTTCAACCAATGGAGCCTACGACCTCAACGTGGCTTTAATAAGTCAAGAAGAAGACGCATTGTATTGGGGGAACTGTATTTACGATCATCATCTAAAACATGCATCTAAATATTCCCTATAGTTGTTTATAAAAATGCTAAATCTTTGTGTGGATTCATGAACGACCAAAAGAAAAATACCTCAAAAACTCTCGAAGAAGATAAATCAATTTCTAAAAGTGAAACTGAAGAAGCTTTAAAAGAGTGTGAAGAAAAATACCGGATAATTTTTGATTCTTATCCTAACTACAACTTTATTTTGGGATTAGATGGGAAAATTATGGATATTAATGAACAAGCCGTTCATATAAGTGGCTTATCTAAAAAAGATATAGTGGGCAAACCTTTCACTGATATGGAAAACTTTTTTGGAGATGGCGAAGATCCTGCTAAATATATAGAATTATTGTTTCTCTTATTGGCCGGTCTGGATATTAAACCTTTTGAAATAAATATTAGGACAAAAGAAGGTTTAAAAAAGTGGCTGGAAATGCATCCCACTATTTTAAAAAAGGACGAAAAACCATTTGCTGTTCAGATAATAGCCCCGGACATTACCATCCAAAAAGAAGCCGAAAAAAAAGTTGAATTTCAGGCAAATATTCTTAAAAACGTCCAAGAGCCGGTTGTAGTTACGAACCTCAACGGCAATATAATTTACTGGAATCAAGCGGCTGTTTCTTTATTTGGTTACGCTACTGAGGAAGTTAAAGGGAAAAGCATGGCTCTGATATTCCCCAATGTAGATGAAGGAACAATTGTAAGCATTCTAAAGGATTTGGTTAAAGGAGTGGGTCTTGGAGAATATCAATGCCATAAAAAATCCGGATCTATGCTGTGGGTTCAACTGCACACTAACACGATGCTTGACTTCAAAGGTGATATTTTAGGATTTATCAATGTCTATAAAAATATTACTGATAGAAAAAAGGCCGAAAATGAGTTAAATGCATCTTTAAAAGAAAAAGAGATGCTTTTGGGCGAAATAAATAAAAGAGTTAAAAATTACATGCAGATGATTTCTAGCCTTCTAGAGCTGCAATCAATTTATATGGATGATAAAGAAGATAGGGAAACTCTTCAAGATGGCCAGAATAGG
>JAUYBK010000017.1 GCA_030693105.1 Methanobacteriaceae archaeon
CATATTCATTCTCTTAAGTTTCCGAGTAGATGACAAGGCAGACTTGGTGGAAGCTGACTTGAATTTTAATTCTTCGTCTTCAGACTTCTTTTCTTGTTTCAAAGGTGATTTTATATCAGGCCGGCGAGGCTTTATCTTACTCACTTTTTTAACCGGTTTTTGAACCTCGCTACCCACTTTTTGGGCCCCTTCACCCACTTTTTGTGACGAATCGACAGTAAAATTACCTATACGGTGAAAAACTTTTTTAAGACCGTCAAAAACCATTATACCACCTTTAAATAGTACGAAAATTATTATAATATTCTGTCCATCATTTCATCCGGATCTCGGTAATAACTGTTTACACATCGACCTACTTCCTCAATGGACCGGATGTTGTTATCAGCAAGATACTCCAATACTAATCGTCTTTTTTCTATTTCTTCTTCTATCTCGGTCATGCCAATACCACGCAGTTCGGCTATGTCTCGCAAGGTCTGACTGGCAATTCCCACATATTCTACCTTGTCAATTACATTATTCCATTCGAATACACGGTTGAGCTGGACATTACCCTCTTCCATACCCACCACTTCCGCCACTTCGGTGATTCTACGCATAGAACCGCCTTCAGTCCGGTACATCCGGTTCTGCATGATAATGAAATCCAGAGCAGGTATCATAATGTTAGGAACATTCATAGGAGGATTAACAAGTCGAGTTATAGTCTCCCGGGCGGTGTTAGAGTGAAGTGTACCCATACCAGAGTGACCAGTGTTCAATGCTGTGAACAGAGTTATAGCTTCGCCGCCCCTTACCTCACCCACAATCACACGATCGGGTCTTTGACGTAGAGAATTCTTAACCAGAGTGTCCATATCCAGTTCACCCTTACCCTCAATGTTAGGTGGGCGGGTTTCCATACGCAGCACGTGAGAGTGGGGTAGTTGCAGTTCCAAGGTATCTTCGATAGTTATTATCCTTTCCCGGGGTGGTACAAACGCAGCAACAGTGTTAAGAGTAGTGGTTTTACCAGAACCAGTACCTCCTGCAATGATGGCATTACAAGGCTTTACTCCCAATCCATCGGTACATACCCACAGGAATCCTGCCAGGTGGGAGGATAATGTTTTAAAATTGATAAGATCCACCACAGTTAGGGGGTCCTTACGAAACTTACGGATAGTTAGAGTGGAACCGTCGGCAGAAACGGGCGGTATGGTGGCATTTACACGAGACCCATCCTTCAAACGAGCGTCAAGTATGGGGGTCTGCTGGTCAATTCGTCGGTTAACTTGCCGGGCAATAATATCAACAATAGCCCGGATATCCTCGTCAGAGTCAAAAAAAACGTTAGTGGCCATCATCCCGATTTTTCGGTGGTAAACAAACACATTCCTATCCGTACCAATGACCATTATTTCTTCTAAGTCATCGTCCTTGATCATGGGATCCAGTTTTCCGTAACCCAACATTTCCTGAGATATTTGGGTGGCCAGACGATCTACGTCCTGCACTCCCTTCATTCGCAGGAACTGTTTTACTTCACCAGCGAAGGATTCTTCGTCAACCTTAAATTCTTCTCCCTGGGCTACTGCTACTTCCACTAATTTCTCCCGAATTTCGTTGAAAAGTAGTCTCTCATTCTCTGATAGCTGGGGAACAAAAACGTTATATTTAGGGATCAGGCCTTCCTCAATAATTTCTGCCTTGAAAACATCAGCAGCCCTCTTAGCCTTTTTAGTCCTCTTTGAAGCCCTATCCGGAGTTTTTTTAATTAAGCTTTCCAGGCTGAATTTTTCATCGTCACTAGTCAGATAATCTTCTTCAGATTCTTCTTCATCTACTTCAAACTCTTCGGTAGGTGATCCTTGAGTCTCAGAGGTTTCTTCAGTCTCTTCTGAAGTTTTATCTTCCTCTGTTTCTTCACTTCCGAATTCTCCCAGAAGATCGCGAAGTATCTCTTTGCGCTTGTCCCTCATAAATCTCTACTATTTATATAAAGTATTTAATATTTAAGCATATGTATATGATGTGCCCTTGTGGAGGCAAATGCGTAACTAATGCCGAAGATGTGCTAGGACATTTAGAACACCACCACATCCCCTGTAAAAGCTGTGGAAAAATTGATTTAAAAAAATTCAGTTCATTATCTGAACAGCTAGAATTAAAAAATATAAACAGCCAGTGGGGAAGATGTAAATGCGGAAGGCGTCACTTAGACGCAGTTATGGCTCATATACTTAAGATCATGATTGATGAAGGATTACGGGATAAACAAGCCAACCTCCGAAAAGTTGGAACACCCCTTATTACTCCTGCTTATCCACTAAAAGGTGCTCCCTACTTATCAGAAGATTCCCTGGTTTTTTTAACCGACGAACTTAATGATAAATGTGCTCTTAGAATTTATAAAGAAGTTCCAGAAGTTAAAGGAATTTTAAAAGGAGATTTAAAAGATACAGTTGGTATGAAAGACTCTACATCCACACCTCACACCTACCAACTCCTGGCAGGTTGTGACATGCGATGTGACGTGGTTCAGACCCCAAGTGGAGCACTATGCATCTATAAAAACCAGAGTCAAGTTCATTTGGAGTTTCCAAAACCGTTTTCAACCAAAATAACCGCAGTTTATAACGTTTTAAAGAAATATAAGTCTCCCCGCGTCCTGGATTGTACTTGTGGGCCAGGGACTCTGGGAATAGCTGCCCTTAAAGCAGGATCCAGGAAAGTGGTTTTTAATGATATCTGGTACCCTGCCGCCTGGACTACGGCTCTTAACCTGGAAGTTAACGGGTTTCCAACAAACCTTACCCGAAAAAAAGAAGGATTAATCGCTTCTGGTGAGAATTTTGAGGTTTACTGTGCTGACATTAAAGAATTAACATCTATTTTAAATGAAAAGTTTGAAATCTGCCTGGTGGACCCCTTCCCTGGTGTTGATTTCAAAGAAGCGGTAAAATCCGTGGAAAAACTGGCAGACGAATTAATAATAATTGAGTAGTTATATCTATCCTAATCCTGCGTATATCACTATGGCCGGAAGAATTAAAACCCCCATAAGGTGAAATTTATTCAAAACTAAATAATGGGGCAGAATTCCCAGAGCAATAGCCGTAATATAAGTTAAAGCTACCATTAAAATATTTGCCTGCTCTCTAATTGCAAAAATAAAAACCACTACACTCATGAATATAATCACCTACCAGGTTAACTTACTGTAATCCAACTTTTCCAAGTATTTTCCTGCCGCATCCCCCAGCTTGAGGCAAAGTATCAGTGCCAGGGATACTGCGGTTATAGATGTGAAAATGAAAAATAAAAGCTGAGAAAAGTTTAAACCCTCTAAAAGGTGGTTGACGTATACAGCAATTCCACTTCGATGGATATAAAAATGTTCAAAAAGAAACATAACAATGAAACCCACACTTCAAAGAAATCTGTTGAGTGGATACAACATTAATTAGACTGATAATAAACCTGAAGATTAAAATTGGATGAAGATAAAATGACGAAGATGGAACCTATATCTCTGCCATTGCCGGCTTTTGCAGGTGGCACTAAGGCAATGACCCTGAACCCGGTTGTCGGCACTCCCCACAGAGAGTATGCCGAAATGTTCATTCCAGGAGAAGAAAAGATAGAAGATGGTGAGATACGTGTAACTGTGCTTGGTAGTGGTAATCCATGGCCTACACGTGCTCAGGCCTCAGCAAGCATCCTTGTTGAAATTGGCAATCCTGAACAGGATATATTCCTTTTTGATTTGGGTACGGGCTCTATAACAAATTATGCAAGTTTAAAATTGCCAGTGAATGCACTTAATAAGGTATTTATTACCCATTTGCATGCTGACCATACTGGTGACATGCTGACACTTAGCGGTAGCTTTTCTAAGGTCGGGCGTGCTGATGGACCAGTTTATGTTTGGGGTCCTAGTGGTTCTGAGCCTAGACTGGGTACGAAGCACTTCTGTGAGGCGATCGAGGAAGCACTGGCCTGGAACAATGCAGCCGACAAGGGAGCTATTAATCCTGACAGTATGCGGATTGTGGTCTCCGAGTTTGATTATAGTAAGACTCAAGTCGTTTACGATGCTAATGGTGTCAAAGTAACCTCATTTCCAGTTGTTCACTGCATTAGCGGAGCGGTCGGTTACCGTCTGGATTTTGCTGGCCTTTCATTTGGCTTTTCTGGCGACACTCGTCCGTCTTGGCCACTTGTTCGCGCCTGCGAAGATGTCGATTTGTTGATCCATGAATGTTTCCCACCCGCCAAAGTGCTTGCAGCCTCTTCGGGTTTATCCATAGAGCGGGCGAATATCGCCATCAACGCTGCTCATACCTCTCCAAAAGGAGCAGGTAAGGTATTTGGATTGGTGAAGCCGCGTATGGCCGGTTTATGGCACACTTTGATCTCACCCCAGATCATACCCATGATCTTCGAAGAACTTAAAAACGAATATGGTGGCCCTGTCGTCCAGACCCAGGATCTGACGGTGTTCAATATTACGAAGGAATCTGTTGTAGCCCGTCAGGCTAAGCAATTTGACCAGTTGCCGCCTATTCCGGGTAAGATGCGTGTTCCATACACTCCTGTGGTTGAGGAACCACCGGAATGGTGGGCAGAGTCGCTTATAAACCTTGAATAAGTCTTGAAATCTGCTCGACGAAAAAGAAGTAGAAGGACATTTATGCTTTAAGAAAGATTATTTATCATTCCTTATTTTTTTTTTAGTTGGCATTCTTTTATGTAATCATCAATGCTTATGCAAACATTTATTTCGCCAAGTTCTATTTCTGTCTTTCTAAGGGTATCTCTTAGCGGGCCGGAGATATTGGATGCTTTGATACTGATTTTTCTATTCTTAAGCTCAGTTGTGAGTTCATCCAACATTTCAATACCTGTTATATCAATGAATGCTGTTGCTTCTAAATCTAATATCAGTAGTTTAGCATCTTTATATTCATTATCTAAAAGGTCTAATATATTATTTTTGATATTATCTGCATTTAGGAATATTTGTGAACCATCTACCCGGATGATAAGCACTCCGGGAATTTTTATGTTTTCAGGGTGGCGTTTAATATCTTTATAATCATCTGTACCTGGTACTTGTCCTAATATTGCAATATTTGGATTGTAAAGTTTATTAATAAGTACCAAGATGGATAATATCACTCCAATTATTATGCCCTCTAGAGTACCTAAAATAAGAACGGATAGTAAGGTTAACATGGCAATAACAAACTCAATTCGACTAAAATTATATATAAAACGAAAATGAGGAATATCTAATAGTCCTCTGATGGTAAAAAGTATTATAGCTGCCAGTATACTCTCTGGTAGATTGGTAAATAAACCTGTTAAGAAAACTAAAACTAATAAAATAATTATTCCGGATATTCCTCCAGCAAGTGGTGTTTTAGCTCCGCTTTCATTGTTTACTGAAGATCTAGAAACGCTTCCACCTACTGGAAATCCCTGAAAAAGGCCCACAGCTATATTAGATATTCCTAAAGGTAATAATTCTTTGTTACCATCAATTTTGTAGTTGTTTTTTATTGCATAGTTTGTAGCTACTCCGTAGCCTTCAATATAACTTAAAAGGAAAACTGCGCCTGCTAATGTAATAAGAGTATTAACGTCAATTAAGTTTGGATCAGGAATTATCAGGGAAGGTAATCCTTGTGGTATTGATCCCACAACTTTTACCCCTAAAGAAGCTAGATTAGTTAATGTTAGGAGTATTATTGATCCTAATACTAAAATCAGAGTGTTGGGTAGTTTAGGAAATTTTTTTGTTGCTAATAGTAAAAATAAGAGCCCTCCTACTCCCACAGCTAGTGTTGCTAAGTTTGTTTGATCAATATGTAATATCAAATAGTAGATTCGTTGAAAAAAATTACCTGAAGCACCATTTATCCCAAATAATTTGGTCAGCTGACCAGAAGCTATAAATAGAGCTAAACCTGCTAAAAACCCTGTTAAAACTGTTTTAGATATAAATTTAACTATAAATCCTAAACGTAGGATCCATGATATAAATGCCAATAAACCTGCAACTACTGCTACTAAGGATGCAATAAGAGCATACTGTTCAGCATTTACAATCAAAAGCGACCCTAATGTAGATCCTACTAATATTGAAATAGCCGATGTAGGGCCCATTGATAATTGACGTGATGTTCCAAAAATTACGTAAACTAATAAGGCCATCATTGCTGAATATAGACCCACTTCAGGAGGTAAACCTGCTAAAGATGCAAATGCAATGGCTTCAGGAACGATAAAAGCACCCACAGTGATTCCTGCTAAAACATCGGGACGAAACCATTCTTTATTATAAGAACGTGCCCATTGGACCACCGGCAAGATAGAACTTAACATATGCCCCTCCTGTACATTACAAGTTAACAAACTCAAAATAATAATAAATTGTACTATTTTTAGAGTTCTAATTCTTCCTAAGGGTACTTTATGAATCTCTTTTAAGGTAAATAATAATTTTCTTGATAAAAAATATTTAACTGATCTGATTTATCGCAGATATTTAATTATTTTGTAATTAAGGGTTATTCATTGAAGGATATAGTAGGATGTTATCATTGTTGGATATATTCGATTTGAATGGCACTTATCTAATCATCTATTATTTAATCTCAATTTTATTTGGAAAATCAATTGAACCTTTAAAGGCTAAATATAGGCCTTCTATAAAAAGTCTTATGGTCGTTAATGAAATTAAAATAAAAAAGAATAAAATTAAAGACACAATTAAAAATTCCAGGTATATTAGGCTAAATTCAAAAAGAGGCAAATTAACTGCATTTGGTAAAGTGCTTGAAGACATAGCTACAATCCATTTACTTAATATTATTATGATTATAGTGAAGAAAATTAATAGTATTGAATAAATTGTTGAGATGTAAAACCTTTTAGCACACGCAAGCATGACATCTCTGAAATAAACGGAATTAATTGTTCCTTCAGTTGCATATTTGAAGGATATATTAGATAAAGCTGCTCCTGCAGCTATGAAACCTATACTGGATACTAAGTAATATGTAGGATCAAACTGAAAAGCAAACTGATAGAAACCATAAGGAATTATAATAAGGTTAATTATTACAAATATTACTATTTGTGCGTATGAAAGTACTTTAAACAATTTAATATTATTATTATCTTCTTTTAAAGTAAAATTACCACTAAAAAAACTATATACTTTAAAAAATCTATTTCCACTAAAAGATAAAAATATATCAAGTATAAGAAAAACTAAGGGGAGAGCTCCCAAGACATTGATTGTTGTATAAATTTGATCTACATTTTTTTGGTTATATCCTATGTATGCATAAATTATACTAATAATAATGGATAATAATAATCCAATCAAAATAAGAATGTGAAAAATTTTTTCATTGTTTCTCCATTAACTAAAATCATCTCTTTTTGTATGTTACAACATGTAAAAGGATAAAACAATTTTCTTTTGTATATTTACTTGAATTAATATTTAAATTGGTATTATTTATCTTTTTCTAAGTACTCCGCTAAGTTGAAATAGTCAAATTTTTTAATTTCTAATTTAATAAGTAATACTAAAATAGGTAAACTGATATATAAAATACGGGGTTTAGGATAGGGATTGGGTTAATTCCACTCCGGGGGTTTCCAATTAAAAATATGGCCATTAGCGAGAATAAAGCATCGGAAACATTCACGCCACTCATGACCACCAGAAATCCTTCCCGCTGATTTTCTGCATCACTCCCTCCGCTCAGTTCCTGGGCGATCATACTTCCCTGGGCGGGTCCTAAACCGGGAAGAAATCCCAGAATACCACCGGCTATTCCTCCGGCGAATATTTCCCTCATGATGTCCATATTAATATTCAAACAATGATAACGGTCCTGGGTGGGTAAAAATGAGTTCTTTGAAAGGCTAAATAGCATGGTACTCACTCCAAAAAGGCCGGTGAACATACACAAAAATGTTACGCTGGTGGGTAGTGGTGAGTTCAAAAGAGTCCAGCCCATTATCCCTGACAAAAGAAAAAGTGCTGTTGACCAGGCCATGGAGATTTTGTCTATGTTAAGTCGGATTATCATGATTGCCACCACTATAATAAGCAATATCCATATATAAGGTTTCAAAAAGTGGTATAAATGTGGTAAGACCATCATGAAAACGGGTAGAGTGCTATGGTTACCAGTATGGAACCGAACCCTCCCAGGGCCACCAAGCGGATTTTTTCTTTTTCACGGCCCTGCAGGAGCATGTGATGTCCGGGCATCACTGAAAGCATGGTTCCTTCCTCGGGAACGCCAAGAAACATGGAGGGAATGAACTCTAAAAGTGCGTGGCAAATTGACATGGCAATTAAAAAGACACATATGGATTCTGGAGATTAAGAGCTTAAAAGAAAGGCAGATGAGGCAAATACAAATGCCCCCACAGTATTAACGTGTATACCCGGTATTAAACCAGTTATAGCTCCGCAAGCTACTCCTAAAAAGCAGACCAATATTAGATCAAACAATATAATCACCTGAAAAAATATCAACTGAAAAAATTTTCAACCACATAATCAAAAATTATAACATAATAATTAATATCTTTTTCTAAAAAATTATTAATTAATTGCGATGAAGTTAGAGTCCAAAAAAGAAGGTATGAAATTTAAAGAAAATAACAGTTAAAAGTGGTTTAATTTGTTTTTTTTAAATGCGGTCAGAAAATAAACGAAAAAAAGTGAATTTTAGATATCAAAAGAACTCTAAATGAGTCTTCGAACGTCTACAACTTCTACGCTGTTAACTCCATCAATCTGGGCTAATTTCTCTTCTACTTCTTCAGTCCCACCTTCGGCGTCGCCCACCACTACCATGACATTCAGAGCCACCAGGCCAAAGGCAATGGGTTCTTCATCAATTTTGTGGAGTTCAGCCGTAGATGGCATGGAACTTTCAATATCAGCCTTAATTTTAGCCAGATCCACGTCAGGACTTTCCGGCATGAGTTTTATAGTTGCTACTACGTCTCCCATACTAAATTCCTCCCTATTGTCAAAATATTTTTAATCGTCTGAAATAAATTATGGTCCTTTAAAACCACATTTGCACTGGTACAGGTGACCGAATGTCCTGCATTTCTGGCACCGGTAGAGTATCTCCTGACATTCTGGACATTCAAACTTCACATAATTATCAACGGGGGATATCTCTTGTTTACAAGAAGTACATTCTATTTTATCCATTTAATCTCCTCCAATAATCGTATGTATAGAGCTCTTCCCATCCATTATGGATAGCACCCTTTCAGGATACTTTCCGTTTACAACATAGCAGGTGGATGGGTATTGAGATAAAAGCTCCGCAAAACTATTATCTACAGATGTTTCACCAAAATTTAGTAGTTTTTTAATATCTATATTTCTTAAAAGCCGGGCCCCATCCTGAGACGGTTCCCTCGTATATATACCATCTACATCAGTGGCTATTAAAAGTTTCGCATCTAAAAGATGGGCAAAGTATAGTGATATGGAATCAGAAGTAACACTCCAAGAATGCTCCAGTGGATCTAAATAGTGCAGGAGCTTTGAGGGCATCAGAACCGGGACTTTACCGCCATTGATGACATTTTTAGCCCCCTTTAGAGAGTATACTGCCACTAAATGACCCACTTTGTCGGATAAAAGTTGGGCCAAAATATCCATGCACAGGATGGCCGTTTGATGTGTGGCGGTGGATGAAAAATGAGTATTTTCATCATATTCTCTTAAAATGTTTGCTAAATCCCCTCCTCCACAGGTCAACACTAATTCGCGACCTTTAAGTTTTTCTGCAAGATTAATGGCATGTTCCGGGAATAAGCTGCCACCAACCTTCACCACCCATTCCATACTATCACTTGAGAAGTTTGAGTTCCGAGGTTATTTTATCGATTTTTTCGTCATCATCAGGCCCTATCCCCAAACAGGTTACAGTGGATGGGGGTAATTCTGTGTGGCCAGCATCTCTGACCAGATAATGAGGAATACCCGCTGATTTAACCAATTCAAATATTTGGTAAAGCTCTTCCTGGTCTTTAACTTTTAGAACTACTTTTTTTTCTGCTTCTCGTTCCCATTTTATTATTTTAGACTTATCTGCCCTTTTATAAGCACCTAAACTTCCGTGGCATGCTTGGGCTGCGAATTTACCCCGGCTAATAGGTAAATCGCCACGCATTACTATCACTTGTTTCATAGTTATCAATATTAGAATGAACTTCAACTGTTAAAAAAATAATCCAAAACAAAGAAAAGAAGTGGTTTATTGGATTTGGAAACTTTGGATGATCTGGTCGAAGTTAGACTGCTGGGCATCAAATCCATCAGCTGTAGTACTGCATATAATGTAATAAAGGGTGTTGTTTTTGTCCATAATCACCATTCTTTCTTTTTTTGCCACACCAGAAGGCGAACTTATCGTATAAATCAATTCTGTAGCAGCAATTCCGTTTACAGTTAAATCTTTTTGTGAGATAACCTGACCACCGGCAGATTCAATAGCAGCCCGGTTGACAGCCATGGCTTCAGTCATGCTGACTGTGGCAGAAGCTTTCTGCACAAATACCAGTGTTTGATAGTTGTTGTTTTGTATACTGTTGGGATCAACCACAGAGGCAATTATCTCCGCACTTCCGGAAGTTGAAGCAGATATTTTATCAGGAGACAACTGTTCCCAGTCGGTAGGATACTGGAAAGATACGCCGTTGGCATTATAAGTCTGATATCCAGTGTCCACGGTGCATCCTGATGCAAACAAAACCAGCATTACCACCAGAAGTCCTATAAAAATTGTATTTTTCATCTCGACCACTCCTAACTAATATAATATTAATATGGTTTTTTAATTGATATAATTTAGCTAAGAAGAATTATTAATTCCAATGGATTTATTTAAAAAATATTCTTATTCAAAACCCGTTTACCCACTCGCTGGGGATCAACAGCATAAACCTCTAATCCAGGGATTATAACCCTTACCACTGGAATATCAATCTCAAAACGGGTTAGGTCCACGTACCACACGTCTTCCAAGCCTACTTTTTCCATTTCATCTAAAGAGATTTCCAGATCATCCTTAAAAGATCGGGTGGACTTATTTTCTATTTGGGAAAGGTGGATGATTTTATCATTTTCCCCAAACCAATGCTTATTGATACGTTTCATGCGCTCGTATCCTGCTTTTCTCATAATAACAGCACGAGTTGTATCTTCCCGGGTTCCGTGTATTTGGGTGGCGCGGCTCTGAGCAACTTCAGTTAAGGCCCGGATGGCCGCTATTTCTGGATCAAGATGAGTACCAACACCTATTGTTAAAAGAGCAGGGTCTTTCAATACTTTATCATCCGCAACGGCAGCGATAGTGGTTATTTTAATATCTGCAGTGAGGTCCACTAACTTGACCTTCACCCCCGCCTCCTGAAATAGGGATAAAAGAGTTTTAATAAGGATATTTTCAGTGTCATCGCACTTCAATTCGGCTTTAGGTTGTTTACCGGCTTCAAAAATGCTCCAGGCATCACGTTCTACAACTTCCATCATACCATGAAAGACTGCCTCTTCCAGGGCGTTTCCAGACGCCAAACCATTGGTGTTCGATTGGAAAAGATGAGCACCACTTATTGGTTGAAAAGGATGAAAAACTGCATTGGCTGGTATTAACTGTTCTTCATCGGTCCCTGCATTTTGGGCGACTATCCAATCAATTTTTAGAGATGGTGTTGCTGATCTATTAGGAAGTATTAGTGAACGGGGATTTACGCAATTGCCATCTTCGTAGACTTGAGATACAATTTTTTCCTTATCAGATTCCTGAAATTCGGCAGAATATCTTTCAAATGCCTCCATCATTGCCGATGCCTTGGCTTGTATTTTGGTGGCACCTTTCCCGGCGTAGATACTGACCGCACCTTCGGCTGCTCTCGGGCGAATTGCAGAGTAGACTGGTACTCCCAAACGGTCCAAGTGGGTAATTTCTGCTATTCGGGTTACTCCCGCAGATTTTAATTTCCCCTCCACCTTCGCGATGGTCTCTTCCGGGGTGACGGTGCGGTGAGTGCATCCAAAGTAACGGACTGGGATTTCTCTGAACATTTTAAACCAGATCCTACATAAAACTTCCCAACATGGAATAAGCGACCATTAATAATGATAATCCTGCTGATAGGCCCCATATGACTGGGTTCCACTTAAAAACCTTGGCCCCATCAAATACACTTACGGGTAGGAGGTTGAACAGGGCCAAAAAGCTGTTGACAGTGAATCCCAAGATGCCCATGACGTATAAAATGCTTGGAGAAGGAAATAAAAACGCCACGCCTAAAAATATGAACGCCAGAATTACGTTGGTCATGGGCCCCGCCAGGGAAATTTTTCCGTTCTCTTCTCGGGATATGTATTCCCCATGGATGTAAACTGCTCCGGGGGCGGCAAATACAAACCCAAAATATGCAGTTACTAAGGCTAATATCAAACCTTGTACCCACATCCTATATTCAGCATAGAACCCATAATGTACCGCCACGAATTTATGGGAAAGTTCGTGAATAACAAAGCCAAGCCCCACCGACACCAGAGTAATGGGAATGAGATAAAAGAAGATGTTAATATTCCTTCCACTGAATATATAGGCGAAAGCACCGGCAATTACCAGCATGGAAATTATTATGTCCCTAACTTCGTGGGCGGTGAATTTTACCATAATATATATTAAACCTCCGTTACTCTCTTATAATGATTTCCCCCAAAGAAAAAAAATAGCCAATCGTGTGTTTTATGAAATTTAAAAGCTTTAGAAGAGTTTAATAAAATACCCAATCCATTCATTGACTCTAAGTCCACAAATTCGATTAAATTAAGTTTTTCCTGACCATTGAATATGATATGTCCACCTAAATGATTAACCAGAGTTTTAATTAGCCTCATTCCCCGTTATTGGTATTTTTAACGTCGAAATCAGATTAAAGCCATTTAAAATCATTATGAACGGCCCCCAAATACTTATAATCTTTTTGTTTCAGTTCCCAAAAGATTTTGCCCCCTTCTCAATCTTTAAATGCATATTTAAGGCTATTAGCCACTTTTCATTTGTTATTAGCCCTAAAGATAGGGCCTTCTATTCAATTTCAATGCCAATGAGTTGAACGTGCATCTTGATTAAAATAATGTAAACAGCATAAGAATGGAAAAAAATTTACAATCCTTTGAATGTACTCTCTGAAGTCTAGGCCTGCTAAGTCATGGGACTGGTCGAGCATTTCATGGATCATGTCCCTGGAATTCATTCTTATTTAAACCTAATTTTATATAATTATATTAACTACTATAGCCCATCCTAAAGAAATTTTTGAAAACATTATGATTCAATCTAAACATAGATACTTAAAAAAAAAATCTTCAATAGATCTGATGGGTGCGAGCATGGAAAATACTTGCGAATACTGCCAAATAAAAGGGGGATACGGAGATTTGATTTGGAAGACCAAATACTGGCTCATATTTTTAGCACCCAGCCAGAGGTATCTGGGTACTTGTGTAGTGGCCCTTAAAAGACATGCTACTGATCTTTACCAACTAAAGAAAGAAGAATGGATAGAATTCGCAATAATAGTCCGTAAAATGGAGTTGACCCTCAGTAAACTGCTTAAACCTACTTTGTTCAATTGGAGTTGTTTTAAAAATGCTACCTTCAGAACTGACACTCCTCGGCCAGATATCCACTGGCATTTAATACCTCGTTATCAAGAGGAAATATATTA
>JAUYBK010000025.1 GCA_030693105.1 Methanobacteriaceae archaeon
GTTCGGTAACAATAGGGCTGTCTGTTATGTCAGCGTCTCTCAGGATCTTCATTACAAAGAAGGTGAAGAATATTGTAGTCATGAAAGTTAGTGAGAAAATAATAATAATTGTTGTCTGTGATTCGTTCAATCTACCACCCATTAACCGTAGTCATAGTTATACTATTTGAATTCATGCCTCCGCCCTATTCAAATATAAATATTAAGTTACTCTCCATTAATATTCTTAAGTTTGAGGTTTTGGAAGGTTCTTAAAACATCGTCTTGGCTTTCACCCCTAATTGTAATTCGCTGATGTTTCAAAGGGCCGTGTATTATCCATTCATTGTTCTTGGAAAAGTCTCTGTAAATATAGCTGTTGCGTTTAGTAGGATAATCTTTCACTGGCACCTCCATTGCAAAATAATACTTCATATTTTTCTTCACACGAGATAATTTCCAGTTTCCGGTGGCCATGTCAACCATCTCGTGGAGGGGATTAATGTTACAAGAAGCAGCAGTTAAATAGCGGGTACCGCTTGGACGGGTGTTAATTTCCAGAATTAAATTGTTTTTTCCGTCAAATATAATATCTAAATCTGCTGAACCTTCTATGCCCATTAATCTAGTGAATTTAAAAGCTAAATCACGAATTCTCTGATTATTTTCATGATTATCAATACCTTCTAGTTCTAAAGGCGCTTTTTTAATCTTAAACTGGGGATGAGTCCCTTTTCGGGTCGTGTCCCCTTTGTAAACTGGAACCAGAGGGATGTAATTTCCATCCCAACCCAGTATTTCCACTGAAATTTCAGCACCGTCCAAAAATTTTTCAGCCAGGGCACTCCTGAATTTTTTCAAGTATTTTTGGACTTCCAGGTTGGTATTTGCTATTTCAATGCCTTGGCCTCCCTGTCCGTGTCCCTGTTTAAGCACGACCGGTAAATCGAAAGGAAGTTCACTTGAGTTCTGATCTATCTTCTGGAATTGAGGGGTGGGCAGATCGTTTTCTACCATGAATTCCTTGGTTTTGAGCTTGTCCTGGGCCAGTAATGCTGCTTTCAAGGGAGAAGTTACCACGGGGAGGCCATAGTTTTCTTCTAAATCTTCTTTAAGACCTGCTAAAGATAATAAAGGCCCATCAACACCTATAAGAGGAACAACTCCGTCTACATCTTCTTTTAGGGCTATTTCTTTTGGGCCATCCATTCCTCGAGGAACCAGGTGCAATATATCTGCCAATTCGGTGTTGGGAGATTTTGGATTTGATTCAGTTAATACTGAGGTTATCCCCTTTTTTTTGGTGTATAATGCCACGTCTTCAAATAGACGGGAGCCAATGAACATTAACTTCATTCAAATCACTGATTTTGCGTATTCTGACCCCTAATAGTGGGTGGTGTAATATACAGGAAGTCTGGTGTAACATGTATTTATATGGTTGGAGGTAATTTTAAAGATTTAAAAAACCTATAAAAATTAATTTTTGATATTTAAAACATCTTTTAAAATATTTAAAACAACTATTGCACTTTTTTTTACGGAAGGGGACATTTCTTCCCCTAACTCCATGCTCTCTGGCTGTATGCCAATAAGGGCTATGGTTGCATTAGTACCGGCCTTTAGGTATTTTATCAGGAAGGATATGGGGATAGAGTGTGTAGAAATACTGTAATTAAATATTTCGTCTTTTTCAACCATTCTAACATATCCGGGGGCTTCTTCCATTTCCACGGCATCAACCAGGAGGATATGGGTGGGATTCTCTTTTTTGATGGTTCCACTGAAGTTTTCAGGCACAACACCTCCGTCCAAAGCAATTATTTTATCATCAATCCCTATTAAACTCTGGGCTAGGAATGAGCCCAGGGCATCATCTCCTAAAATTTCATTCCCAATACCCAGAATAACAACTTTCTGATAGCCCTTAAAAAAATCAGCTAATTGTTGCTTTAACAGTATTTAAACCGCCCCCCATTATGTAATTTAAGTCTAGATTAATTTTGTCACCTTTGGATACTTTCAACGGATTCGTAGGTACCATTAAAGGAGGATTAAGCATAGGTGTGGGGCCGCATATAATATTTGAAGTCAAAAGGGTGAAAGTAGTGATCAGTATTCCATTCACCGTTCCGTGGTCTGTTATAGGTAGCTTTAAAGCCACATCCACCTTTTCATTAAATTCTCTTTTTAAGTTTAAACTGTTATAAATCTTTAAAGGACCCATGGTTTTGAAATTATTTTTTAAGCCTTCCTGGTAACACAGGTGTTCCGTTTCCATATGGATCGGCTCCAAACCGTTAAAAATTCCGCAAGGAATTATTTCGCCATGATCTTTAAGGTACTGACGCGCGTTTTGGAGCACGGGTATTAGTTCTTCATCAATTAGGCCGGTGTCAAGCATCTCGCAGATGATAAGATCTGCTTTCTCAGGAAAAATAATTTTAGTGGCATCTTTTACCAGCACCGACACATTATCAAAGTTAGAAAGATTATGAATTGCTATTTGTGCTGTTTTTGGATTTTTTTCCACTGCAAAAACATGCTCTGCTTGGGATGCTGCTTGGGATGATAGAATACCTGAACCAGCACCCAAATCGTAAACTATTCCCTTTGATTTTTCTTTTATAGCTTCAAAAAAACCTGCCAGACGCTCCTGGTCAGACAGAAGATTATGATGATAGGGAGTGGTCTTCATCTAGGTAATGTTTTGGTAAAAAGGTTAATAAAAAAGTGGTTTTAGAATCAGGAGGTTAATAAAAAAAAAATTATCTGTTTTCTCCGCTGGATGTACTGGTTAGTTTGACGTGTTCTACGCCTTTGAGTCTCATTATTTTCTCAGTTATGTCTCGGATGTATTTAACATCTCCTTTAACCACAACAACTTCTAAACAATATTTTTCAGTCATGTGTACGTGCATAACGGCGTTTATGTACTGTCGGAAATCGTGCTGGATATCGGTGAGGTCTTCCATAACTCCGGTGTAGTGGTGGTCGTAGATTACTGCCAGAATTCCTATTCGGTCTCCATCCATTTCATTCATCCATTGATAACGGACAATATAATCCTTAAGGGCATCTCTTATTCCTTTTGATCTTGATTGGTATCCTCTGTCTTTTAAAACTTCATCAAATTCATTTAAAAGCTTTTTTGGCAAGGACATACTTATTCTCATCATGGTACAATTCCCCTTATTATTTTAATAATATTTCATACTATTTAAATGTTGCCCGTAATGACAATATTGTTCATAAATAACAATAAAACAACCTCAAGATATTACTGGTTACAATGGTAAGAAAAATTAACACCAGCATACTTATTAACTGGAAGTGGTGTTTTTACTATTTAAAACTTTGCCTGACTCGAGCAATGTTGCTGTAATATGAGTAAAAAATCAAGTAGTAATAATTCAAATAGTAATAATTTATTACCCTCTTGGTTAAAACCGACCTTACCCTATTACCAACCTACCCTATTAATATTAATCTCTAATCCCACAATATAATTAATATAAAGAAAGAGTTTATGTTAATTTGGTGATAAAATGAAAGTTATGGAGGCCATGAATCGCGGTGTAATAGCTATAAATCCAGATACCAGTCCATTAGACGCATTTGAAAAGATGTATAAGGAAGGGGTCAGGAGGCTGTTTGTAATGGATGAGGCAGAAGATTTGTTGGGGGTGGTGTCCTACTCGGATCTTATTGGGGTTATGGGAACCATAAAGCCAACTATGAAGGGAAAAGTACCCCTTAAACTGACAGATATCATGTCCTCTGATGTGATTACCATTTCGGCCGATGATGGTATAGAAGACGCAGCAAATTTAATGGTAAGGGCCGATATATCGGGACTTCTGGTTTTGGAAGATGAAAAACCCGTGGGAGTTATCAGTAAAACCGACATTTGTCGATTGGTAGCAGCTGAAATTCTGGTAACGTCTTAGAAATAGTATTTTTAATAAAAACCACTAAACTTAAAATCACTAAACTTTTTTTATAGTAAAATTTTTTTAAGATCTCTTCAAATCAGCTTTTTTTTAAATTTCCTAATTATAATAACAAGTTTAGAACTATGAAATTAAGTGATCATAAAATTTATTACAGAATTAAGAATTTATTACAGAATTAGAGATGCGACTGCCGGGATTTGAACCCGGGTCGTAGGCTTGGAAGGCCCAAGTCCTAACCAGACTAGACTACAGTCGCGATGCGGCGTCCGGGATTTGATCCCGGGTCGCTGGCGTGGCAGGCCAGTGTCTTAACCAGGCTGGACTAACGCCGCATAATGCCTAATTTCACAGCATACCATGGTTATGGGTTTATTGTATATAAATTTTTAGGTATAGAGGGGTTGTCAAGTTGGTGGGGGCTGAAAATATTTATCTAAATTCTTTATTCAAATAATCCTCTATTCAAGAAAAGAAAGAAAAATGTAGTTTAAAAAGGTTGCAAATACTTCTAACACCCCTTAACTATACAACCCCGGTGTAAATATGATTATCTTGTCACTTATCAGGTTAGGAAATTACACAAACATTTAGGGGGTGATAATAAATAAGGTACTTCCGGTCAAATTTGTTGATCTATAAAATAAACATAATGGGATCGATAAATATAAATCAATATAAATCAAAAGTGGTACCTTATTCAATGGTTAACCATACTTACTTAGCGTTTATGAGAAATTTAAAGAAAATCTAAAAAAAGTATGGGGGTATTGAAAACGAATGTTAATATTAAAACAATGGGAATGCCACTGGCAATCGTAGCGTTCATTGTATTGATGATAATCCCTATGCCGGGACTCAATGCCGCGGGGCATGCAGCAATTGCCCTTTTGATTTTTGCTATTATCATGTGGGTCAGCGAGGCACTACACCTGGCAGTAACCTCCTTAATAATTCTGTTTTTACAGCCTATTATTGGGGTGACCAGTTTTGAAAAAGCGGTAATTGGATTCGCCAATCCCATCATCTTTCTGATGATTGGAGGGTTTATCATTGCCGAGGCCATCCGAAAAAGCGGACTAGCTCAGCGTTTGACCTACAGTATGCTAAATCGTCTGGGAACCACTCCCAGTAGAAGTCTTTTTGTAAGTGTTTTCGTTACGGGCATTTTGTCGGCGTGGATCGAGAATGTGGTAGCTTTTGCTATGTTACTTCCTATCGTGAAGGAAATTATTCCCCTTATGGGGGCTAAAGATGCTGAAAAGGGAAAAAGCAACTTCGCCAAAGCCATGGTATTAGGAGCTTCTTACGGTTCCTTAGCCGGAGGTTTTGCTACTGAGATCGGAACTGCTCCAAACCTGATGGCAGCAGCGTACACGCACATTCCATTCGTTAACTGGATGATATTTGGTTTTCCTCTGTCTATTGTACTCATGCTGGTAATATGGAAGGTGTTGGGTTGGATATTTCCATCTGAAGTTAAGGGGATAATGGGTGGAAAGGAAACTGTTAACAAAAAATTGAACCAATTAGGATCTATGAGTAAAAATGAGAAAATATCTCTTGTTTTATTACTCTTCACAATCTCACTGTGGGTTACCACTGGTCTAACGGGGTTAAACAGCTATTCTGTCGCGCTTATTGGTGCAGTATTATTTTTTGTATTTGGCATAGTGGAATGGCGAGACGCTCAGAAAAATATAGACTGGGGGTTAATAGTATTCTTTGGAGGTGCACTTTCATTAGGAG
>JAUYBK010000027.1 GCA_030693105.1 Methanobacteriaceae archaeon
AAGGCTAAATTCTCAGCAGGGAAAAGGGAGAGGTTTAAATTGTGAAATGCTTCTGCTTACAAAGGAAGAGTTTTAAAAAATCGAACTGGTCGCAATTTGTGACCACCCCAAGCTTGGAGGATGAATGAAAGCGCTTATACCAGTTGAGATGATTGAGAAGAAGATTCTGCTGATTCGAGGCGAAAAGGTGATGTTAGATGCCGATCTTGCAGAGCTTTACGGAGTGGAAACAAAAATGTTAGTGAGGGCTGTTAAGAGGAATATTGACCGTTTTCCAGCAGATTTTATGATTCAACTCAATAGAGAAGAGTTTGAGAACTTGAGGTTCCAATTTGGCACCTCAAGTCGGTGGGGCGGCCGCCGTTATCTTCCATACGCATTCACAGAACAGGGCGTAGCAATGCTTTCAAGTGTACTCAGTAGCAAAAGAGCCGTACAGGTCAACATTGCTATTATGCGTGCATTTGTAAAACTGCGTGAAATGTTGGCAACGCATAAAGACCTTGCACGTAAGCTTAATGCTATGGAAAAGAAATACGACGCCCAGTTCAGAGTGGTTTTTGATGCCATACGGCAACTCATGATCCCACCATCTCCTAAAAAGCGAAAAATAGGGTTTCAGAGGGAAGGACATTGAATAATGGCAAATCTCAAACGCACCAAGGTAAAGTTTCTGGCAGGGAAGAGGGAGAGGGTTAGGTTGTGAGGAGGGAAGAATGAAATCATTATTTTTGGAAATGTTTAAAGCTGAGGATGAGGAAGAATTAAATATAAAAATTATATAGATTAAAATTAGACATATGATTTAAAATTCACGGGAGGGATTCAAAAATGAAGGCATATATATTTGCATGTACTAATAGAACAGAGCAAGAGTGTTTTGACCGCATGCTTCTTTCAACTAATAAATTATATGCAGATAATATCTTACAAGTTAAAAAGGGCGACCTACTGTTTTTATTCAACATGGATAAAGATATGCTGTATGGCACATTTAAAGCCAAATCAGAAGGTAAAAAAGATATAGTGCCTGAAGCGTGGAGGGGTAAATATCCATATCAGGTTAAGGTCGAAAGAGAAAATGGAGCAAAAACAATAAAAGATGCAAAAAAGGTTATGTCTCAATTAGGAATTAATTGGAGAAATATTTTGAATAAAGAGCAATTAGAGTTGTTAATTAATTATGTAAAAAATCCTTCAGAATTCGATTGGAATTTGGTAAAGAAGCGAAATGGTAAAGAAGTAGAAGAAAAAACCCCCCTTAGAATCAACAACCTTATGGGATTATCCAAAACAAAGCTACGGTAAAATCCAAAAGGGAAATAATAAGTACGCTGGGGTAACACCTGCTTTCATTATCTATAACATGATAACATGATAAAAAGATATACTGAACGTGGCGATATTGTAGTTGATCCGATGGCAGGCAGCGGCACGACAGTTGCATGTGCAATTAGAAGGGGAGATTTTAATTATGCGTCGTAAATTTCACTTGCTGAATTCCCCAAAATACTTTTCGATAAGCGAGGACTATGGCTTGTTCGGCGTAAGTGAAAGAAACTTAAATCAATTAGCAAATATTTGGAAAGGAGATATTGTATTTTACTATACAGTACATAGGGTGGGGTTAAGAACCTCAGGCTTTATTCATGGACCCTTTGAGGTAATAAGCGAATTATTCTATAACGATAAGATTGTATGGGCAGAAGACGAAAGACGATCAGGAAAGGATAAATATCCATATAGAATAAAATTTGAATATTTAAAAGAACATACTTGTCGAAATCCGATACCGATACAAATATTCTGGGATTTGAAAGAAGAAGGAAAAATAAAAACAGTAATTGATAGTTCAGCCTTAATCGATAAAGCAGTTATAACATTATTAGACGAAGAAGGGATATTACTACTTCAGGCACTATTACAAACAAACCCTAAAAGTGAGGAATATACTAAAAGATATAAAGGTCATAATTTTTCCGAAGAAAAAATTGATTTATTAAAGTTTTCTGGAAATAGAGTAAAGGAATTTGTAATGGAAGCATATTTAGAAGCTTACTTATTGAGAAATCCTGAAATAATTCATAACCTTTCAGGTTTTGAAAATGGATTAGATGAAAACTATACCTATGATATTCTAAACCAAGTTAGCACATATATTGCGGGAGGAGCAATCGATATTGCCTGCCTTTATAAAAAGAAGGTATTGGACATGTGGTTGGCAATAAATGCCACCGTCTTTGAACTAAAAAAAGGAATTATTGATCCATTTTTTGTTGATCAATTAATAGGATATATCGAATGGACGGGGCGTTTAATTCCAGGTGTAAAGCATAGGATGATAAAAGGGATTTTGATTGGAAGAGATTTCGGTAATCAAACGGAAATGAAAAATGAATTAAAAAAGCACATAGAGGATGTTAAGGGCTTATATTCTATTAGCTGTTACACATATTCAGTAAGCAGAGACAATAAATTACTATTTAATTCTTTGGAGGATTGAGAAATGTTAGACAGGCAAGTTGTAAAAGAATTTTTAGAGGAAGAATTTGAGGATGCAGGGATTGAAATTCCAAAAGGGATTTCAAAGAAATCTCTTGTCGAAACCTTTTGCGAATATATTGAAGATGATTATTACGAATGGCTTACAGATAATTTTAAATCATTTTTTAATCACAATCATCCAGAGTGGAAATGGATTAGAGAAAAGATTAAATATTATTCAGAATAATGCAAAAATTACACAGACTGGGTACTGGAAATTAAAGTTATTGCAAGATGAAGTAACAAGGCATGTAAAGGTTTATTTTGTCACTCCCGATGAAGATGGCACTCTAACAACTAAAGATCCAGCTAAAAAAGGAAGAGCTATCGTTGAAATAGATACAGATGGAAGCTATGTAATGACCGAGGCAGAGATCGAAGAAAGCAACAAGGTCAAGTTGTTCGAGCATTTTATAGATGATTTGAAAAAATTAATTGGAAACAAGAAATAATTTAATTCATCAAGAAAAAGATTAGATACGATAATCAACAGTATGGAGGACTTATGGAACCATATT
>JAUYBK010000029.1 GCA_030693105.1 Methanobacteriaceae archaeon
GTTCGTGGACGGCATCATGGCAGAGATGGCACTCAAGGGCGCTTCAAAGAAGAGGCTTATCAAGATGCTGGTTGAGCAGTATGGTATGGATAAGCAGAAGGTGATGTTCAGGTTGAAGAGGGCACTGATCACGGAGAGGTATGCGGCGGCGCATGCAGAGGCGGGGCATTGAATTTTTCAAATGAAAAACCACTGAGTACACAGAGAACACAGAGTTGTTACTTGATTCTGCGTGATATTCCATCCTTCTACGATTTCAGATGAGCCTGTGGCAAATTCGATAAAATTCTTTATTTTCTAATTTAACAACGAACTCACAGCAAACTCGATACGAACTCACGATTATACATCTGCAATTATCTGCAGTTTGTTTTTCATAAGTTTAGCGGAAGACGACAGGGGACTGAGGACGATAACCTGGGAGGGATTCGTCAGCAATGACGAGACATACCTGAACCTGAGAAAGGCGCTGCTCGATAACACAGTGAAAGTCCTGAAGCTTCATCCGGAAAGGAAGATAACGCTTCTATCACTGGGCTTCAAAAAAAGGTTAGACGTGAAAAAGCCAGAAGATAGCAAGATGATAATAACAATGCTGGCGGCGGACACAAGGGAATACAGTATAGTACAGGATTCAGCCACAGCGGCAGTAACGTCATCGCCAGCGGAGATTCATCTAACGACAGAAGGCAGTGCACCAACAACACCCGAATGGACGCTGGCCGCTATCGGCGCTATCATAAATCCAGTGATAAGCAGTGGAGCAGACAGGATGGAGTGGAACGGAACGCTTAATCCGGGTGATGTCATGGTCATATCGAAGGACGGTGCGGTATCAATAAACGGCAGCAGAGCGGGCAACATAAGCGGTACGGTGACTGAAGCAGATGCCGGGGAGAATACGTTCGTTTATGGCGATGACTCAAGTTCGAGCCATAATTGTACAATCGAGGTAACGTGGAATGATGCTTATTACTGAGGTTATTGTAGATGAAAGGCGGGTGGCTCTGCACGCTGGGGAGAAATAAAAAAAGACATAGATTTTTTAGTTAAGGAAAATATTTGAAAAATGTTCGCAGTTTAATTGACTACATTAAATATTTAAGGTAAAACTAAGTATAGCTTCACATTCAAGAGGGAACACTAAAAGTTCGTATTTGCTATGCAAAAAAAGTCCATTGTTTTACGTGGGAAACAATTTAATTTAGGTACCATAACTACAATTCAAACCATTGTAGAAGAACATTTTTCAAAGGGCAGAACACTTATTTCTGAAGCTGTTTGCGAAGAATTAAACTGGAGACAGCCTAATGGAAGATTAAAAGATAGAGCATGCAGGGATGTTCTATTATGTTTAGAGGAACAGGGATATTTGAAATTACCCATTTCCAAAAAGAAAACAAATGGAAACAATGGGCATAAAGAAACAAAAGATAGCCTGCGTAACAATAAAATTAAATTGCAAAACTATTTTTTAGAGAAATATGGTAATGATGGAATTACAGAATATTTTATCCCTAAGCTCGAAATGGTAAGATGGACAAAAAAAGAGAAGCTATGGAACGACTTAGTGAGATCCTTTCATTACAAAGGTTTAAATGTTATTGTAGGAAGAAGTCTTAAATATATAGCTTTTTTAGACGAGAGACCAGTTGCTTGTTTGGGATGGGGAGACTCTGCATGGGCATTAGAGGCGCGTGATACATGGATAGGATGGAATTTACCAACAAGAAGGGCGAATTTGACTAAAATCATAAATAATGTGCGATTTTTAATTCTTCCATGGGTAAAAGTTAAAAATTTAGCCTCAACTTTGCTTGCAATTAATGAGAAAAAAGTTGCTGAAGATTGGCAGTTATATTATAAAACTAGGCCAGTCCTCCTAGAAACTTTCGTTGATATGGAATTATTTAATGGTACATGCTACAAAGCAGCCAACTGGTATAATTTAGGCACAACGAAAGGCACTGCAAAAAGTGGTAATTCACATTTTACCCACAATAGAAAGAAATATATCTACGTAAAACCACTTATCACAGATTTCAGAGAGATACTATTAGGAGAACATAGCGAAGAAGGTATTTGATTTAAATGGATTGGAAAAGTTTAGAAGGTACTAAGTTAAATGAAGGCTATTCTTTAGTAAGATTTATTGATAGTGGCTATAAAGGTGGCACTTTTCTTGCTTATGATAGCTTAGGGGGTAAATGTGCTCTTAAACTCGTATCAATTGATGAATATGAGAATAAACCTTGGTTGAGAGAAGCGATGAAGGTTGCTGATTTAAGAGAAAATGAAAACATTGCAAAGTTATATGATGCAAATGAAACGGAAATAGAAATAGAAAAGGGCTCTACTCAAAAATTCGCATATTTTTCTACAGAGTTTATTAATGGTATAACTTTAAAACAATTTATCAATGAAAAAATAATAAGGATTGACCAAATTATCTATGTTATTAAGGGATTATGCGGCGTTTTTAATGGAATGAAACGAGTAGGGGTAATCCACGATGATTTACATGATGGTAATATAATGCTCCAATCGCCATCTCAAGATGAAGCTGAAAAAACAAATTTGTATAAAGTCAAAGCTATAGATTTTGGTTCTGTTAAAAGCTTTGAAACAGGAACAAAAAAACCAATAGATGATTATGGGCATTTCGCAAATCATATTGATAGTATGTTAAATAAAATAGTTCCTTCATATCATGAGCTTTCTCCAGAAGAAAAATATCTATTTGATAGATTAATAATCTTAGTTTCAAGAATGAGAGAACCAGATCCAACGCCGCGGCTTCCATATTGTGATCCTCGATATATATGGAGTTATGTTTCATATGAACAAGAGAGAAGCAGGAAATTAAAAGAAAAACTAAAAGATGTTAAACTATTCGATCCTTTTGAATATTTGAGCGCCGATGAAATCGGAAATGATGAATTAATAGTGGAACTTTTTGCAGATAATTTTCCCTGGTATATAGATATCCATGATGCCTCAAATACTGTACTTACAGGACCTAGAGGATGCGGCAAAACGATGATATTAAAGTACATGAGGTTTCGTACGCGGCTATCATCAAAAAAACTGAAAGATAAGCTCAAAGATGATTCTTTTGTTGGTTTTTTTGTCTCATGTCAATTAGACTTATTTATGAAATTTAATTTTGAAGATATTATTTCCGACAGTTGGCTTGTACGAAGCTTTCTGCACTATTTTAATATGCTTTATCTTTTGGAATGTATTGATTCTATTAGATATGGTTTAGATGAACATGTGCTTGAACTTCCTATTGGTTTTGTTGAATCACTTCAAAAATTTGTTGAAAATTCAATAAGAGAAAGTTTGAGAGAACCATTTATTTTAAAGGGTACAGATATTCTTAACGTTTTAGTATCACTTATTAATAAAGAACTCAGGGAGACTGAAAAAGAATTACGCAATAAAAAAGCACCTGAGAATCAGACTCCAAAAGATTTTTTGATAAATTTATCTAAATTAATTAAGGAAATTCCTCTCTTTAAGGGTAAACGTATTTTTTATTTACTAGATGACTATTTCGAACCTAGGATTCCATTTGAAATTCAAAAATCATTAAATAGAGTTATTTTTATGCGCCAAGATAGTCATTGGTTTAAAATATCTACTGTGCCGTATGGAATCAAATTTAGTGATTTAGATAATAATGTTTTTGAAAAAAATCGTGAATATAGAGAAATTAATCTAGGTAACAAATACCTTGCATTGGATGATATGAAGTTGAAATCATTATTTATATCTAAAATTGTGAATAATAGATTAAGGCTGGCTAATTATACTACAACAATAGAAATAATATTAGGTGAAAGCAGATTTCCCTTAGGAACAATAGGCAAATCCCTAAAAGATGAAACTACAAGAAAGCAAACCAAGTATTATGGTTTTCAAGTTATTGTAAACCTTTGTTCAAATGACATAAGCGCTATTCTTGACTTGATGAGAACAATATTTATAACAACTAAAAGTAGAAACGAATCTATAAACGGATCAGAAGCTATAAGCCCCTTAATCCAACATGATGCGATTTTTTCCTTTTCTCGAGAATATCTTTTAAAGTTGAAAGATATTGAAAAAATAGGCGAAAAGTTATTTGAAATTGCACAAGCTTTTGGTTATATATCGCAATTCAAGTTATATAATAAAGAAGTCAAAAGAACCGAAGGAGGCAAAACAGTTGTCGAACCCTATGAACTGCTAAGATTGGAGTTTGATGAAAGTGCGAGTATAAGTCCTGAAGCAGAAAATATGCATAAAAAGCTCCTGAGATTTGGGGTTTTTATTGATGGTGGCTATAACAGATCAAGGAGAAATGTTCTTTCTCATAGGTTGTTTTTCAGAAAAATTTATGTTCCTATGTTTCATACCACATATGTAAGTAGAGATTCGCTAACTCTTAGTTCTAAACATTACGAATATTTCTTGCTTGATCCAAGTAGTTTTAGGAAATCATACGAAGAAAAACCTGAAGTTTTTGATGATAAAATGTCATTAGAAGGATTCGAATAATGCAAAAAATAGACAAAGTTATGGAAGAATTAAGTAACATAGAACTGCTTGTGAATAGTTTTCCCAAAGATTCTTCTAATGATGACTTATACATTTGTGCATTAGGATTCGAAGATAGATGCATTTGTGGCACTAAACTTCTATCAGAACTTGGATATAAATCAAATAAGATTTTACTTTGTAAATATAAAACGCATATTGAAGAAAATGAGACAAATCGGGATAAATTAATTAATTTATTTAATAAAATCTGTTTAAATTCATATGAAGAATTAGAGCATGATTTAGAGATCGCGGCGCAGTTTGATGATAATCTTGAAAGAATTTTAGATAAAATTCTTATTGAGAAATCAAGCAAAAATCTCAATGTTACTTTCGATATCTCCAGCGGCACAACAAGTCTAATACTTCAAGTATTAAATAAGTTATATGAATTCGAAGCAGTTGTCAAGGTTATTTACACAGAGGCTCTTTTATATTATCCTACTCGTGAATTTTGGGAAGAAAATAAAAATAGATGGCAAGAATTAGAGAGAGAAGAAATAATGTTTCATGGGGTAAAATTAGTAAAAGTGTTACCTCGATTAGAGGGCATTTCTTTTCTAGGTAACCGGTCATTGTTAATTGCTTTTCCTACATTTAAACGAAGCCGGTTAGGCGGAGTTATTGATAAATTGCGTCCATCTAAGTGTATTTGGCTTATTGGTATTCCTCACTTAGAGGAAAATAGTTGGCGTGCCGAGACAATCCGAACTATAAATGAAGGACTTTTTGGGCCACACGATTTTGTTGATGAAGTAACAACATTTGATTATAAGGAAGTATTAAAAAAATTAATAGAGATATACGAAAATGAAAATGCTGGTTATAATTACAATGTAATTATTGCGCCATTAGGAAGTAAGTTGCAATCTTTGGCAGTTATTCTATTT
>JAUYBK010000031.1 GCA_030693105.1 Methanobacteriaceae archaeon
TAATTCTATAGATGCACCCCTTAACTTATTCTACAGTAGACTCATTAGCAGGACTTATGACTTATATTGTTAATAATTCGTAATTCCTACTCCCCAGACCTATTTTTTGAGCATATTCTAAGAGTAACTTACCATCCACCATCTTCCATACTCCCTTAAATTTATCTTCCCCCGGAGCATGGTTATGGAGAAGTAAAGAGTTTTTAAGTCCATTTTGTTGGTTAACCAAGTCATAGCTGGCTTCGTCTAGTGCCACTGGATCCCGGGATGCCAGTATACCTACATCTGGTACAACAGGGCTATCACTCCATGAAACGCAATCACAGTCAGGAGTAATGTTTAAAAGAAAATTTATATATCCCAACCGATTATTTTTGTTTTTGACAGCACCATAAGCATATTCTGCCATTTTTTCCATGAACGGTACCATGGCTTCCCAGTCCAGTTCAATGCCTGAATCCTGGCAGGCCTCCAGGCAGTTGTTACAGGCAATACAAACATTATAGTTAATTTCTGCCGTATTATCCCGGAGTGATATGGCAGAAACAGGACAGGAATCCGCACAACTTCCACAAACAGTACAACTGGTGTTGATGAATGGCTTAGCGCATTCATGTTGTTCCAGCTTGCCGGGTGCAGCAGCACAGCCCATGGCCAGGTTTTTAATTGCCCCCCCAAATCCACTCATACCATGGCCCTTGAAATGAGATAAAACCAGCATACTATCTGATTTTTCAATGTCCCCGGCAATTTTTACTTCTTTGAAGTGTTTAAGATTCACTTCAACCGGGATCCAGTTATCTCCACACAGACCGTCGGCTATTACCAATGGTGCTCCAGCAACGGAGTAGTCGAATCCATGTTTTATGGCGGTTTCAAGATGATCAACGGAATTGTGCCTGCTACCATAATAAAGGGTGTTAGTGTCGGTTAAAAAGGGTTTAGCCCCGTTTTGTATTATTTTATCCACTAATGTTCTGACAAAAACAGGATTGATGTATGAATCATTGCCCTCTTCTCCAAAATGGAGTTTAATTCCTGTAAGATCATCTTCCCGGACAAAATTTCGCAAGTTAAGAGCATCAAAAAGTCTTTCCAGCTTTTTTATCTTGCTATCGTTCTTTCCCCTGGAAATTAAATCCGTGAAATAAACCTTGCTTTTCATTAAACCCTTCCCTTATAATTTTGATAACAGTACATTGCGACTTTTAATGACATTTTCATAGTTATTAAGCTCTATTATAACCTTATCAATGCCATTTATTGCATTTAAGTCCAGGGTACCTTCGCCTAAAGGTAAATGCTGATCTTTCTCTCCATTATTATCGCTTAAGTGATAGTAGTGTATTCGGGGCATCTGGAGGAATTTTTGGATTTCTCCGGACGTGTTGGCATGGCCCAAATCCAGAGTGGCTTGGCAGTCACATTCCTTGGTGTAATAGGCATGTTCTTCCGGACTGTTACAAAAGTATGCGTATCGGTTGGGCATGTTTTCTACTGAAAAAACCACCCCCCGATCCTGTGCGTAAATGGCAGCTTTTTTAAGAGTTTCAATTGAGTAATAAAGACCCATACTGCGAAGTCGATCTTCCAAGCGACGGATAAGTCCCGGATGTGTCGTTATGGCCTCGGCTCCAATTTTAGCTGCCAGTTCAACCGTTTCTTGGAGTTGTTTTAAGGTTTCTTCCCTGATACCAGGGTTTACGCTGGCCGGATTTAGGTCTACAGTGGGGGCATGGAGAAAAAGGTCTACATCGTATGAAGAAAAAATTTCCAAGTCATCGATTTGAGAAAGAAGGATTCTAGGCCAGTAAGGGCCTTCGCAAAGTATTTCTATCATGTTGAAACCATCGGCAGTGGCTATTTCCAGCCATTCTTCAAATGGTCTTGCGAAAAGAGCTAACGTGGAGAAACCGATTTTTTCCATATGATCATCCCCTTATTTTATTAGGTATGTGCCCTCCTAATATAATGATTTTCATAAACTGCAGAAAGTTCTTTTAGAGGATAAAAATAACTCATTTTTAAAATTTAGCCGTTATTATTCACCCCAAAACTTAAAATTTACAAAGTTTAGGTGGTAAAGTTTATATATTTATATTATATATTTTTATATATCAAAAATTGATATATCGAAATACAAAATAATTAGTTGGAGTGAAAAAAATGGACGGCCAAGAGAACTTTCAAAAAACATCACAGTCCTCAGAACAGTTGGAAGAAGATTTAAACTGTGAAATAATTAAACTACAAAATTACGACCGCAAATTAATCAGAGGACTGATGAGAGGGTTTGGAACCACCATGATCCTGTGGATGATCAGTAAAGAACGACAACATGGTTACGAAATAATGAGTAAACTCAGTGAAATGTACGTTTCAAGTAGGAAAGAAAAGAAAATGCCCAGCCCCAGCATAATCTATCCAGCTCTACACGAATTAGAGAAAAAGAGCCTTATAGAAGGGGCTTGGGAGTACAATGGAAAAAGAAAAGTCAAGTTCTACGAGATAACTTCCGACGGCATGGCCACCCTTACCCGTATTAAAACTATCTTCAAAAACCACACCCACGATGTGGTTGACGAATTTTGGGAGGACATGTTCTCCCTAGGCCAAAAATCGGAGGAATAATTGTGAAATACGCTATAGAAACTTTCGATCTCACCAAATGCTACGAAGACTTTGTAGCCGTGGACACCCTGGATTTGAAGGTAAAAAATAAGAGTATATTTGGATTTTTAGGCCCTAATGGTGCTGGTAAAACAACTACGATAAAAATGCTCACTTGTCTTATCCCCCCTACTTCCGGAACCGCAAATGTGGCTGGATACGATATTATTAAATCCCCCGATGATGTTCGCCAAAAAATAGGCATGGTCCCTCAACTGGTAAGTCTTTACGGTGATCTTACAGCCCGTGAAAATGCCGAACTCTGTGCAGACTACTATGGAATGCCTCGTGACCTTAAAGAACAGCGGATTGATGAGTTAATGGAACTGGTGGACATTAAATACGCCGAGAATAAGATGATAAAGCAGCTTTCAGGGGGACAGAAACAGAAAGTATCCGTAGTGGCCAGCTTGATCCACCAACCGGACATTCTATTTTTGGATGAGCCCACCATTGGCCTGGACCCCGCCACCAAAAGCGTGCTGTGGGAACTTATCGACGAACTGAACCAGAAAGGTCACACCATCATCCTTTGCTCCCACGATATGTATGAGGTAGATATGATCTGTGACCACGTGGGTATAATTAATCAAGGCAAATTA
>JAUYBK010000036.1 GCA_030693105.1 Methanobacteriaceae archaeon
TAACCAGCCCCGGAACATGGTGGTTCTTGTTTGTTACTTTCTTCTGGGGTATCGGACTAATAGCTCATGCTCTATCAGTATTTAGCAAAAGAGGACTATTTACCAAGGATTGGGAAGAAAAAAAACTCAAAAAATACTTGGAAGAAGATGATTAATAGGGATAGATTAATAGGGATAGTAAACCGAAATTAAATTTTTATTGAAAAATTAACTCTCCCCTTCTAAAAACTAGTAATTCTCCGGGTTTTAGTGGTTGCCAGTCCTCGTCTGTGAGTGGATTGGTGGCCACCAGGTAACCCACATCATCCTTCTTTTTTTCTCTAATTTCAATCTTAAAATCATCATCTTTAAGTTTCAAGTCAGTATAAGGTGTTTTTCTGAGAAGGTAGTGGAGTTTTCGGGCGCCATCCTGGTCACGGTAAGTAAAAAGGTTTTCACCATCAGATAAAAAACAGTTAAATGGACCGTAACAGTTAATATCCCTGAATATATTTTTAAGCCAACTGAAATTGTCAAAATCCATCAAATCTATTTTTTGTTCTTCGATGCGCTTTAAAAGGTAGCAGAAGATGTATTCGGAGTCTGTATCTCCTAGGGTTTGGAATCTTCCTAGTTCCAGATCCTGATAATCAGTTAGGGTACCATTATGGGCGAATACATATTCTCTGCCCTGAAGTTCCCTGGTAAATGGATGAGTGTTCCGGTAAGCCACACCTCCCTGGCTGCTGTTGCGAACGTGGGCCAGGAATATCCGGGAACGAAGGAGGGGATATTTTTCCAAAAAATCAGATAACTGACTCTCACTACCCTTTAGAGGTTCTTTTATTACCATGGCTGCCTGGTCCGGGTATAAAGCCAGCCCCCAACCATGGGGATTTTCACTAGCCCGACTGCAAAGTCTCCGGAATGATATTTTGGGGTTGACACGATTTGCAAAACAGATTCCCAACAATTCACACACTTTAAAAACCTCCCTTATTACTTCTTCAGTAGCAAATCCACTTCCTCACCAATTCCATAAACTTAACATCTGCACTTTTTAAAACCAGGTAGGCAAGGCCCTGGGAATGACCCGGAATTATGGAAGAGGAGTTATAGAGGATTTATCGGCAGTAAGTATATTTCACCCCGGTCCCGCACCACTTACTACTTTGTCGTACATCACTGGCACTGCCTGCTGGGCGGAGATATTCCCACGTGAAATTTTTGATTTTCATCACTCAACCACAGGGCCTTGGCCCGAATCTGGTTGCGGTTGTCACACCAGACAATACGTAAGAAATCCATTATTTCAAATTTTTTTCCAGTTAAAAAAACATTCCCCCAGTATTAAGACTTCACCAATGTCCAGGATCCTGATTTTAATATTTTTGCCCCTTAACTTTCTGGCAAACTCGTGGGGGTCGGCGTTTAAGTGGTGTATGGGTATCACAAGAGATGGTTTAATTTTTAGGGTCGCATCCACTGCTTCGTCAATATTCATGGTATAAGTTCCCCCAATTGGTAAAAAAGCCACATCAACTGGGCCTAAATCATCCATCTCTGGGATAAGGTCCGTGTCTCCAGCATGGTAAATTTTATAGCCATCTATTTCTAAGAGATATCCCACACCATCTCCCGGATGGTGAAGTTTACGAGTAGAACTACCTTCCGGAGTGTTGTAGGCATTGGTGACCTTTATTTTGACATTATGAATTTCTAAATTATCAACAGGCGACACGGTCCTAACTTCATCACCTATCATATCTTTTACTTTCTCAGACGCCAATATAACTGTATTTTCATCTGTAATCCTATCCAAAGTAACCTTTTTCACATGATCTTTATGTTGATGAGTTATCAAGACCAGATCTCCAGTTTCCATATTAGCATTCGGTAGACCATCGATCTCATCCGGCCAGGTTGAGAACTCGACTTTGGGCGGATGATCCAGATAGTACTTTTTGAGATAGGAAGGGTCTATATAAATTACGTGGTTAATGGTTTTTATTTGAACCCAGGCCGGAGGATACCATTGGATAGAAAGAAGCATTATATCACCAACTAGTTAACATTATCTTTTTCTATACGAGTGCCACTAAATAGTTTTTCATGAGCATTTAAGATAAAAATTTATAATTTAAGCTAAATATATTATAAAGGAACTTATAATTCCATTGATAATCATTGAGGAACTAAAATATGGTATCAAGCTTGCGAAAACTGGAACTTAAACCAATTGGGACCGTGCACTCCCCCTATGTGAATAGGGGTAAAGCACCCCACCAGGGACGTAATTCGGATATTATATCAGAAGTAGTGATTTTCCCTGAATACGAGGAAGGTTTAGAGGGTATCCAACGTAACTCACATCTGTTCATACTCTACTGGTTTGACCGGGCCGAAGAAACTCTGTTGAAAGTCGTGCCTCATGGCCTAACAGAAAAGAGGGGTATTTTTTCCACCCGCGCTCCTCCCCGACCTAATCCTATTGGTCTTACCCTGGTGGAGCTGGTAAAAAGGGAGGGTAACGTTTTAACTGTTAAAGGACTGGAAGCGCTGGACGGATCTCCGGTTCTAGACATTAAACCCCATCTTCATGGGTTAGAACGCCCCTAACTAACACCCTTTACATTCTTATTTTTATTTTTTACCTACCAAAATGACACTGCAGCAAATAACAGTTCACCTAGGAGGATATGCGGTTTCATCTGAACTTTTTTTTTAGTTCTCTTCCGAATCTTATTAATCAAATTTAATTTGCAATTAAAGAAAAAAAATGAATAACAAATGATCTAGGATGATGAATTTGCGAATTTTTAATTAAATAATGGCCAGTTCCCCGGCGGAGGTGATCACCAGTTGTTGGGGATCAATGAATCCCATTTCTCGTAGTTCTCGGATGTGGTTGTAGGTCATTCCCCGACTGATGCCAATTTTAATGGCCAAATTTTTAACGGACGTGTCTCCGTTTTCTAATTCTTCCAGGATCATGAGTTTAGTCTTGGAGATGCCGAAATTTAATATGGGCAGGTCCACCACCTCACTATCTTCTTCGGTGACGTAGACTATCCTTTCCACCATTTTGTGGCGGGCGTAACATCCAAAAAGAGCCCCCAGTGCCTGGGGTTTGCGTCCGCCACTGATATTGACCACTACCTTTCTCCCGTTGGCATTTTCTCCTTCTATTACATCAGCAGTGTCTTGGGCGACCTTCACCACCTCGTAGATGCTGGTGAATTTGGTCTCAATCTCGAGAACTTTACCTACGGTTTGTGTTAACATGCGTTCTGCTTCCAGTTTTTTCTCAGGAGCATCCTCTTCACGAAGTATTACTAGTTTTTTAGGTGAAAAGCGAGTAATGCAGGCCATTACAGGCTCCAATGAATAAATTGTGGATACAAGTGTATTTTCCATAAAATCACTTCCACTTTCCCTAAATTCATTGATTTAATGCCATTTTATACAATGTTATATTCTAATTTCCAACCCTAATATAAGTATTTTTAACAATCAATCTATTTTCGATATATTGATTCCAAGGATGGCTTAGAGACTATGAAAAGTGCCGGTTTAACATCAGACCATACAAGATCAATATAATTAGTTTTCTTATATGATTATAAATGAATTGTATATAAAAAATATATATATTTATATATTATTAATTACAAATACAGGTTTGTAATGATAAAGGATCTTTAGACAACAACCTCCCCCCCAGTTCAAATTTGGCTGAAAACAAGTTTATAAAACCTAAATATGGCTTAATAACTTTTCAAATCCAGTCTAAAGATTTGAAAGGTGATATGATGGAAGTATTGGAAAAATGTCTGGAAGAAGTTGAAGTAGGGAACCAGACTGAGTTTGGTAGAATGTCAGTCCTCCCCTTTTTTAGAAAAAAAGATAGCAACTTAACTTATCTAACACTTAAAGAAGCAATGGACGGTAATTATTAAACCATAAGTGAAGTAGATGTGGCAGCACGGTACCGGAGCTAAAAGTTGTAAATCATGCCCCCCCCCAACCAGTTCTTCTTCTGGATGGAGAAAAGTTAATAGGTGCCAAGCAAAACCGGAT
>JAUYBK010000042.1 GCA_030693105.1 Methanobacteriaceae archaeon
TAATTTACAATAAAGAAGATTTTAATAACGAACTAGAAAATGAGAATAATTTTATCATTAACGTCATTAATGGAAACAAAATCAAGGTTATAGGTGATTTGGATGTTGCAAAAACTGATAAAGGAGGGATACATCAAGAAAATAAAAACTAACCCTATAAAGGTCGATGAGTCGATAAAACTGGCTGAAAGGGACTTGAAGGTTGCTCAACAAATAATAAACACTGATACTGACTGGGCATTTAATATTGCCTACAATTCTATTTTATAATCAATTCGTGCCGTAATGTTCAAACAGGGATATAGGCCGTCTAGTCACAACTCTCATATAGCAGTGGGCAAATTTGCCAGCACATTTTTAGACGAAGCAGATGTTTTATATTGAGAAAGGATGCGCCGGAAAAGACACCAGAATGTGTATGATACAGCAGGAACTATCTCCTATACTGAAGCTAAAAATGCCATAAAAAGAGCTAAAAAGCTTTTAGTGTATATTAAAAGAATTATTAATAATTAAACAGAATTTAAACATTATTTCCAAGTAATTGGGCACTATTTTATATGGTAATACACTAACTAGTAGAGTAAGGTGAAAATATGGTTAGTGTTACAAGTAAATTTCAGGTTACCATTCCCCGGGAAGTTCGCGAGGATCTTAACATCCAGGCCGGCGACCGGGTGGTGTTTGTAAAAGATGCCTCTGGTTTATGGGTATTAAAACCCCTGCAAGATCTCATGGATGTTATGTTAGATGACACATCCCCCCCCAGGAGGACGAATAAATGAAGATGGTCCTGGATGAAACTGTTTTAAATAACCGTCCTTTTGTTAACTATTTATTAAAAAAACAGGAAAAAACCTACCTACCGGCTTTATCCTACCTGGAATACACCCGTCAGCATATAAAAAAAGGAAAGACCTCCTCCATGGTGGACGCATTTTTAAATGAGCTCAAAATAGAGGTAATCCCCTTGAATCATGAAGAAGTGAGAATGGCGGCTTCAATGGATGTAAATGATTATCTTACCGCCACTATTAGTGCTGCTGCTTTAATAATGAAGGCCGTTCTGGTAACTGAAAACCCAGATACCTACCCCCGGGTCGATCAGGTGAGAACTCCGGAAATGGTTTTAAAAGAAAAATAAAATTTAAGACTCATATAAAGATTTTATCCATAACCTTTTTAGAAAATAATTAATATCTTATCAAACCAACAGAGCTTGGGAAACATCTAATTTTTATGGTGGAGGCGATACCAGTTGGAACTAAATAAAGGTCCCCTATTGGGAAACCGGATTAACCTCACCATCATACTGGGAATGTTTTTATGGTCATTTAGTGCCGGCATTGTCAACATATCCCTACCTACCATTGCCCAGTACCTGGATATCAGCACCTCCGCGGTAGCTTGGGTGATCATTGGTCATTTACTGGTTTTAGTGTGTCTTTTACTCTTTTTTGGCCGGTTAGCTGATTATGTGGGCCATAAGACCATTTTCATATGGGGAGTTCTGGTCTTTACCCTATCTTCATATATGTGCGGAATATCACTTGATTTCAATAACCTACTGATCTTCCGTTTGGTGCAGGGTATAGGCTCAGCCATGCTACTTTCAGTGGCTCCTGCCATAATATCCATGAGTTCCACTTCTTCTACCCGGGGACAGGCCTTTGGATACATATCCCTGGCCACTACTCTAGGTTTATCCACGGGTTATCTGGCCGGAGGACTGGTTACAGAGTATCTGGGCTGGAACTGGATATTCTTTTTAAACGTGCCCTTAGGAATACTGGTCCTGATAATGGCCCAATTGTATCTGGGTAAACTCCCATGTAAGAGTTACAAGCACCAATTTGACATAATTGGTGCCATATTGTCCTTTGCTCTTTTTTTATCTTTGATATTATCCCTAGAGGCCCTGGGCATAGATTCCATTCCCCTTTTATATTCCCTCCTCGGATTTATAGCTACCCTGATAATTGGAGTTATTTTCGTATTCTGGGAGCTGCGCCACCCTGATCCTTTAATTGATCTGCAGCTATTTTTAAATCCCTATCTGTCATTGGCCGTGTTAACAGGATTTTTAACATCTTTAGTCCTGACTGGCACCATATTTCTGGTTCCATTCTATCTGGAACTGGTTAAATCATACAGTACAGATCTCTCCGGTCTTATTGTATTTACATCCACTCTGTTGGTGTTAGTGGTGGGACCCCTGGCCGGTTGGTTATCAGATAAGTGGGGTGCGAAAAAAGTTAATATCGCAGGTTCCATATTTCTGGTAAGTTCTCTGGTTTTTATGGCCATTATGGATGAGACAGTGGGTTTAATATTTATATTCATAGCCCTGGCAATTCGGGCCCTTTCTGATGGGATTTCCAACCCGGCCAACAGTAAAATAGTAATAAGTCACAGCCCCCCGGGAAAGTTAAGCTCGGTATCTAGCCTGTTGAACACTGCCCGGTACCTGGGCCTGGTCATGGGAGTGGTGATCTTTGAAACCTTATTCACCAGCACCATAACCGGTTATGCCCTTACCATTGAAGCCTCGGCCCAGGGAGCACTGGAGATGACCCTACCTGCCGCAGCACTGGTACAGGGCTTTCAATCAGCATTCTACTTAGGTATCGGGATCTCCGTATTAATAATAGTTTTCTCCCTGCTGGGCAATGAAAAACAGGAAACAGATGAATATGATTAAGATTGTCAGGTATCAGGATAAATTACCCAGAAATTGGAAGTCGTATAAAGTTTTATAATCTGGAATTTCTTTTAATTCGCCCAATTTTTTCTGCACCTCCATGAACCGTTCCACATCAGCGGTGAAGTTGTCATCAGGCCGGGAGATGAAATTAACATGTTTTAAAGCTTCGGTCTCTATGATATTGCTGGTACCCAGTTTCTGGGAGACTATGAGGTTTGATTCGTCTGGATTATTTAGAATGTAGTCGGTGGCCTTCACATGAACCTTTAAAAAATGGGAAAGTTGGTCAGGTTCTTTTTTTATGAAATCATCCCGGGCCACCACCACACAGCAGGGATGGTTCGGCCACCATTCCTCGGAGTGCAAGAAGATCTTACCATCACCAGTGAAGTTGGCTGATGAAACATAAGGCTCCCAGGCCACATAGGCATCGATTTTACCATTTTTCAAAGAAGGAGGCATAAGGGGTGCTTCTAATTCAGTGATCTTAAGTTGGGAGGCGGAGATATTATTCTGTAAAAGCAAAACATTTAACAACACATCCTGCACCGAACCCTTCCGGGGAATGGCCACCGTTTTATTTGATAAATCCGAAGATAGGTTAAGAGTACTGTTAACCGGGATAACCAGGCCACTGCCCTGGGTATTAACCGGAGCCACCACCTTGATGGGTACCCCCTTACTGATGGCCGTGGTGACTGGGGCAATACCACAGTAGCCCACATCAATCTGACCCAGCTGCATGGCATGGATCATCTCCGCACCGGAACGGAAAGGTACTAGTTCCATGGTTAAACCGGCCTTGTAATACATTCCAAGTTCATCTGCCACAAACAGGGCCGAATGATGGTTGCTGGGAAGATATCCCACTTGAATGGTTCTTTGTTCAACCTGAATGTAGTTGTAGGTGGAGTAGGATACCAACAGGACCATGAGTACTAGTCCTGCAATTTTTAATATTGTCCAGCGGTCCTTTAAATCCATAGTACTAACCATTCTCCCTATATTTACATAAGATTAGTTTTCTCCAACGATATAAATCTACTTAAATAATTATCAAACTGATTCCATAATTTAAAATAGGAGTTAATCCTAAGAATACTATAAATAGATGTATTTTAAGCTTATAATATTCCAAAAGGTGCATCAAGATGGATGCTTTAAAAAAGATCACCAGGCAACTGAAAGACCAGGATGAAATAGCCTTTGCCTATATTTATGGTTCTGTGGCCCGGGGAGAAGAAAGGGAGGATAGTGATATTGATATAGCAGCATACTTAACTCACCATCCTACTCTAGAATACCCCTTCTTCGAAAAAAAACAGACAAGAGACTGTGATAATTGTTCCTTTAGCTTTATTTGCAACTAAAAAATGAATACAATTACATGTACACATTAACCATTAATTGGTTTGAATAAGGAAAATATGAGGAAATAATCCATAAAAACGGGGAGAAGAACCTGCGATGCCTGCGACTTTAGAACATTTTGCAGTAACCCGGAAGGTGGGAATAAGCCGACAGTTCCATGAAATAATGTTTCTATTTTC
>JAUYBK010000049.1 GCA_030693105.1 Methanobacteriaceae archaeon
ACTAGATAGTGGTGGATGGTGAGCCGTAGGTAGTTCTCTATTTAAAACCCCATTAACACTCCTCATATTTAATATCATCGGGTTTTAAATCAATTAGAAATAAAAGCTATCGGGGGTGTAGAGTTAAAAAAAGAATTATTAAAGAAAAGAAAATAAAGATTAAAGGCCAGAAAGTCATCCGGCCTGACTAAATTTATCCTACTTGGTCCTGGTAGGCCTGCATGGCATCATTTAAAAATTCAGTGAATTTAAGATCGTTTTTTATTTCTTCCAAATCCTCTACAGAGAATATTTTAAGAACGTTGTCTTAACAGGCATCCACACAAGCAGGTAGGGCACCTCCCACATCCAGACACAACGTGCACTTATGTACTGATTTTTTTTCCTCATCAATTACCAGCATACCAACGGGACAGGCGATCATGCACAGTCGACAATGTAGGCAGGCATCCTCGTACCCTATTAGAGTACCTTCGTCTTCTCTTATTGCACCGGTGGGACATATTTTAGCGCAGGAAGCTTTATCCGGGTGGCAATGCAGACAAAATAAAGGGATCGTGCTGGTTTTTTTGACACGGGCCACACCGTGTACTTTATGGCAAGCATTAATACAGTCCTGACATGCACTGCCACGTTGAGGATCCACTACCCCGAGGGTCTTCATATTAATTAAATCTCTACTTGGTTAGCTATTATCCTTCAAGTCTATCAGGAAGTCTGCGACAGCAGAAGAATCTCTGGGGCCCACCATAACTTCCCAACCACTTTCATCTTCTATTTCTCCACTCATGGGAGCAGCAAGTCCGGGAATTATCAGAGTTCGGGTTTTCACCTTGTCTTCTATTCCAGATTCCTTAATGAGGTCAGTCACTGATTCTCCATTTAACTGTCCACCAGCCAGGGACACGTCCACGGCCCTGCCCACCGTATCCAATACCAACAAGTAACAGTTGGCATTACCCGATTTTAGGTCCCCCTCTACGGTGTAATAGGTGAGGGCGAAGTTGGTGGTCATTAGCACGGGAGAATCTTCATCCAAATCTCCCAATTCATAAAGTCCCCCATCCACTGCCTGGGGCTTCCGGGGGTCAGTGTAAAGACTCTGTCTTAATGTTAAAACTGGTATTAACTCCCATATATTGGTTCCATGGATTATTAGAATGTCTGCAAAGTTGTTCATCAGAGTTGCTGCTATGGTGGCCTCTCTAATACCACCTTGAACTTCATCTTCTTCATATAACCAGGTTAAAGCAGGCATTCCTAGTATTGGGAATCGGAAGTCAGGGTCCCTTTCTTCTACTGCCAGACGCCGGATCATTATGAAATTATCCAAGCTGTCTCCGATTCCATCGGCAACGTAGGTTCCAGGGTCCAATACTAAATCTTTCAGTCCTTTATTTTGGGCAGTTCGTGACAGCGTCTTCATGGTCCCCAGGTCATTGGGACTAAAAATAGTTAAGGGACAGTCATATTCCAATGCCAAATCTACCATTTCTTCCATGTTAACTTCATTAGCTGCGTATAGTAGTGGCCGCTGATCACCCACTACTTCCACGGCTGCTTTCATGGCAGCAGGGTCCATGGTACATAGTACTAAGGGGAGGGAAGCTTCTTTTAATATAAGAGATGCTTCTTTGAATTTTTGCACATCGCCTGATGCGTTCCTTAGTGCGATGGCGTCTAAAGTGAGCATTTCTCCAATTCTTTCAAACTCAGCGTTCTCAATAGTATTAATTCGCTCTTTTAGTTCCGCTTCTTCCATGGTGTCGCTGACGTCAATAATAAGAGCAGTAGGGTTGTAGTAGGTGAGTTCGTATCGGTATAATACCTCATCTCCACCTATGACTACGGATTTATTTCCCGTTCCAATGGTTATCTCACGGACAGCAGGGGCCAGTAGGTCCGCCAGTTCTTGCATTTCCTTAGGCTCCAGGTCGGTGCACATTTCCAGATCGATTTCCTTATCCGAGAGTTTGGTGGCGAAAGCCATGCAGGAAGCCTCTCCACATTTTTCACAGTTGGTTTTGGGGAGTAACCGGTAAATTTCCATTGCTGTAACTTGCATACTCATAACCTCCTATTCCAACTCCGTTATCCATCCGGAAATGTCCGGAACATCGGTGGTTAAATAATTTTTAGTGAATGTGGAGCCTATTTCGCTTAAAAGCTGCACGGAAAGAGGGTGCAGCATCATGAAGATGTCCACTCCACAGAGCATCAGGGTAAGACCAGTAAAAATCTCCCAGATTGGTCCCCGATAGTTGGTGGGTCCCCATTCTTCTTTTTTCATCCAAGCTTCCCTGGATCCCCAGGCATTGGTGGTACCGGATGACATGGGCATTTGCAGGTCAGTGTCACCCTTAAGGGCCGATAACCTGGTTCGGGTAATAACGTCCACCGAAAACTCTATACCATAACCTAAAGCACAGGTGGTGGGGTCCATTACTATATCATTGGGAGTTAGACCCTCTTTCATCAGGTACTTGTTAAGGGTTTTTTGCATGTTAACATCGGTGATGGCCCAGCTTAACACCGCGTGGTTGTAATCAACTGCAGCTTTGGCCACCCTTTTGTAGTCCAAGTCAAGGTTAGCTGATGCTAGAAGACAACGCTCCCCTTCGGCTGCTGCTGCAGCAGCTTCAAGCACTATGGGGTCTTTTTGGGGGTCACCGGAAGCTCCGATAACCAGTGGAACATCCACCGCTTGCAGAACCTCTTCTATGTCCTGAGCAGCTTCCCGAGGTGTTTTGTCCTGGACTTTTGGTCCGGTTCCAATCAAGTGAATGGTGACCATGTTGGCTCCGAACTCTTTTACTGCCTTTTTAGCCCAGTCCCCAGGATGGTCCATCACTTCTAAGAAGTGTTCCCGGATGGGCCGGGGTAGTCCAGGCATAGGAATGTCAAACACGTCAAAGGTTACCACTGGCGGGTTAGGTTGTGGTTCTTCAAACCTGTAAAGGGTCTTTTGGCCGCCCATTAATACTTTTTTGCGTGTTCCTGCCCCCAGTTGAACTTCAGCTACCTCTCCCGGGTACTCCTGAACCGGGGGGATAAATTCCAAGGCTTCCATTTGTTCTTGAACTTTTTTTACTGCAGTCTGTTGTTGCACTGCCTGCTTTATTACTCGCTGCATGGCAGGGGCCAGTTGCAGTTCAAGTTCATCAAAGTCCATACGAAAATTGTTTATTTCTATATAATCCGTTTTTTCCAATAATTTAAGAAGTTGCGACATTTTATCCATATATCCACACCCTTAGTCTTTTAAAATAGAGGTCAATATCCCAGATACTGCCTTTACAGTATTAGAATCATTTGGTAATTCCACCAGAGGTTTTCCATCCATATCGTAGAGAGCAACCTCATCATCTTCGTGGACTATGCCCACGATTTCAAGGCCTGTTTCTTCGGCCCTTTTGATAAATTCTTTTTCCATTTCAGGTTGGACCCGATTTAATATCAAATAAAGGTCTTTAAATCTTATATCCAACTCAGCAGCGAGTTCCCCAATACGATGGGCAGTTAAAATTCCTCTTTTAGAGTTGTCAGTCACTACCAGCATGACATCCACATTCTGGGTTGTTCTGCGACTTAGATGTTCGAGACCGGCCTCGGTGTCAATTACAATAATATCATAATTGTCTGAGAGATTTTCTATGATCTTACGGAGCATGTTATTAACAGCACAGTAGCAGCCGCTTCCTTCTGGCCTGCCCATGACCAGCAAGTCAAATTGGGGGGTTTCAATTACCGATTCCATGATCTTGTAGTCCAGGATATCCCACTTGTTCATCCCCGGGGGGATGCGTCCCTGGGTAGTGTCCTTTTTTAGTTCTTCACGAACATCTCCTACGGTACGGTCCACATCAACACCCAAAGCTTCAGGTAGGTTGGAATCTGGGTCGGCATCTATGGCCAGCACATCTTTTCCTGTTTTGGATAACTTCTTGATGAGAAGAGATGATACCAGGGTCTTACCAACTCCTCCCTTGCCACTAACTGCTATTATCAAATTTAACGCTCCAATATAAATTAACTAATATTTATATGTTTTAATTTATTTCCTTTTGATAATCACCTTTTCTGCGTAGACTTTAGCATTTTTAAAGATGATTTTTACCCCTCCCGCTGTGGGCACGGTGAGTTCCGGTGCATAGGCTACTGGAGCCATAGATACGGCTTCCATATCCATTTCGGAATATTCCATTGCCTCTTCCTCTTCAACTGGAGTTTCTTCGACTTCTTCTAGGGATTGTTTCATCCGCTCCATGATGGGGTGTTCGTGTTCTTGGAGGAATTTTAAGATTTCCTTGATGCTTCCTCCATCCTCTTCGGTTGATATTTTATCTTTAAGTTCGTCGGGGATGTATTCAGCCAGAGACTCCTTGATTTCTTTAGGTAACCATATCACCCGTTCGTATCCACCATCGGCCTGTAAAAATTTAGGTGATCGCATGTATTCCATACTGAGTCCACTAAACCCTTCCACCTGTTTTCCGCCGGAACACTGCCCCGCCATAGATGAAAATGGTATTCCCAGGGGTGTTTCTCCTCTGAAATCGCGGTCAACTATTCCAATACCATCTAATTCAGGTACGTAGAATGCTACTGCCTCGAAACACCCACAAGAGGTGTGGGGGTATCCAAATACACTGTGCAGGTACACGGTGTCGAAGGTTCCTTGAGAACGTTCCGCAACCATTTCATTAATATTTTGATATTCACCCTTTACTTCGTCTAAGACTTCACCTTTCACTATTTCAAATATAGGGCCTTCTGGATCCATTTTTGCTGCAGCACGACAGTCAAACCAGTTTATGGCCCCACAGAGGGCAGTTCGGTCAGGTGTGACCACACAAACGTGAGTAGGAGCGAATGACTGGCACATTACGCAGCCATAAAAAACGTCAACATCCTCATCGGATAGTTCACGGGCTCGAGCGTCTCTTTGTTCATAGGTTACCCGGGTTTTTTCCACAAATTCTTTGACTTGGTCTTCGCCGGTCATTATGGTAATTGATATGGCTTCAATTATTGAATATTCTTCCTTAAATAGGATAGAAAGAGCTTTAGCCAAATCTTTAAGTTTAAATCCTGCTTCCATGGCCTCTTTACTAACGCGGCACCAAATTTGGTCCCGCTGATTGAGGTGCATGAATCCTTTGACGTAGTTACACAGTTCGTGGGTACGTCGCTCAATTACACCTTCCAGTTCCCTCTCCAGCTTTTCTCCCTGGATTTTGATCATTATACCAAGGGGATGGATGTCTCCTTCCTGCATATCCTGCAGTTCTGGACCAATGACTTCCAGTTTACCATCTTCAACATTATCTTCCACTTGAACCAGCTCAGCACCTATGGACTTGGGTCCGGCCAGCTCCACGAACATGTTGGCGGATCTTATTCTCTCACCCTCATGCATCGGGCTTACATCAACAGTTATATCCTCAAACATCCCATTTCCTCCGTTACTCTTCTTTAAGCATTCTAATAATTTTTTTTATTCTTCTGCCATCTTTTCCAAATATTTAAACCATTCCTCATCTTTCATGTCCCCTGATTTGAGGTCATTTATGTTGGTTTTAGGGTTGGGCCCTGTGAGAGTGTCTCAAACAGATTTTTCTCCCTATTTTTGCTCTATTTATCCAATAGATATTTTCATGTCCAAAATTTCCAGAAATTGTCCCTCATTTCTTCTGGTTTATTGCCACATGTACCACCAAATTATTAATGATTTATAATGATAGTTTGAGATTGGGTGGAGTATATTTATAAAGTTTACTTATGACTCCCCCACCCTTAAAAACCATTTTAGTAATATTTTTTTATTACCCAAAATAAAAAAAAACCCCACTTAGTAATACTAACGAAAATCTTTATATGATGATAAATAATAATTCAACTATCCAGTTAAAATGAATTTCAGGGCCTATAGATGAGTATTACAAACTTCATCGAATAAGGATAGGAAGTAATACTGGTAATTTCGTGTGAGAAAAAATATAAGGAATAACTAAAATGGGAGCGTGAAAAATTGCACATACCGGATGGTTTCATTCCACTGTGGCAAGCAGCTATATATTATGTTATAACAATAGTTGCCTTGTACTTTGCTCTAAACTGGGCAAAACAAAATCTTGATGAAAAGCGTGTACCACTGATGGCAGTGTTAGCTGCATTTATATTTGCGATACAGGCCATGAACATACCAATACCATGGGGAACTAGCGGACATATGTTGGGTGCAGCATTAGTAGCAATTGTATTAGGAAGCCCCTGGGCAGCAGTACTCGTTTTGACAGTAGTGCTCACCGTACAGGGATTTTTCTTCGGAGACGGTGGAATTACCGCTCTAGGAGCAAATATATTGGATATGGGTGTAATCGCCGGTTTCACAGGTTACGGAGTATTTACTTTGTTGAAGAAACTGAATCTGTGGGTCGCTATATTCATAGCAGGATGGGCATCCATATTCGTAGCCGCAATAGCAGTTGCAATCCAAATGGCACTGGCCGGAACCTTCCCAGCTGATTTGGGCCTGTTCTTCATGGGTCTTTATCACGGAGTGATAGGTATTGCTGAAGGTTTAATAACCGTGATAGCAATCTTAGCTATTCAAAGAGTGCGACCAGATTTACTCCTCTGGAGTAATAAAGGCAAAGCCGAGGTGGAAAAATGAACAAAAGAGACAAAAGTTTCATCATCGGTGGGTTAATAGTAGCAATTGTAATTGCAATTCTAGCACCATTTCTGGCCTCAGCAGACCCAGATGGATTAGAAAGTGCTGCAGAAAAAATACTATTAGTCGAAGAAACCGAACCAGTATTAGAAGTCCCTTTACCAGATTATCTAGTGCCAGCATGGGGTGAATCACCGCTGGGCGGAGTAGTATCCATCGTATTGGGTACATTAATAGCATTTTTAGCCATGGTTGGTTTAGCTACCACAGCTAGATGGTTCAAATCAGAAAACGGTTCAGGTTAAATTGGGGCAAACATAAAAACACTCCATAGGGGAGTTTAAAACCTCCCATTTCTATTTTTTAAATTTTTAAAAAATCTTTTTTAGGTGATAAAAAACATGGGAACTGCTGAAACATTTTACATTATTGAAAAAGAGACCATGAAGGAAAGTGTCCTTCATTCACTTGATGGAAGGATCAAACTAATATCTTTAATATTAATTATAGTTTACGCTGTATTTAGCACTCAAATAATAGTTTTGATAGCTTTAGAGGCTTATCTCTTATTATTAATTTATTTATCAACCATATCATTCAAACAAGCTTTTATGCGAATACTAGTACTTTTACCCTTCACTATTTTTATCATAGCCTTCCAGCCATTTATACGCCCAGGGGCTGTAATATACACTTTACCACTTGGAATAAACGTTACATATGAAGGATTGATGTTCGGGGCATTATTGTTTTCGCGAATTATAGTAACCCTGACCTCTATTGTAATTTTATCTTCCATTAGCCCCATGCAGGAAGTAGTTCAGTCCTTCCGAAAGCTGGGCATGCCTC
>JAUYBK010000052.1 GCA_030693105.1 Methanobacteriaceae archaeon
ACTACTTAAATTCATTTTAACATTGTTTAATACTTCCCTTACTTGTTTCTACTGTAGAAAATAATTCGGTTATAGCCATTAATTTTATTCTACTGTAGAATTATGAGTCATTTTTAAACGGCCTAAACGATTTATAATACTTAAATAAATCTTTAAACATTAATTAAAATATTAAAAAAGCAAATAATTTACAATCAGTCTCTCAAAACCTTTATACCCAGAATATCATTTTTGCCTAGAAATAGGTCCCTTGCGATCTGGGCACTACCTAATGATCCGGAAGTAGGTGGTAGAAGAACAGTTTTTCCGAAGTCTTTTAGTTCCTCTTTTAATCTACCGTAGAAATCAAAGGGTTCCTGCATAGACCCCAACGAACCCGTTAGTACCACGCCTTCTATTTTCTTCCGGGCAATCCCGGCCAGGCCCCATATTTCCATCACTATGGTCATTAGCATGGTCTCCAGGGCCAGCTCCGCCTGGCGGTCGCCGTACTGATACCGTTCTATTAGAACCTCTTTAGCCCGGGTTATCTTTTCATCCAAAACAGCCACTTTCACCGCTCCCGCATTTGAAAAGCACTGGTTAGCGGTTTTTAGTCCGTTATCAATGTCCCGAATCATTTCCAGGTCTAGAGGTCCGTGAATGATTCCCATGGCTCCGATGCAGGCATCCATGGCTCCCCTGATCTTCCCATCCTCCAGGAGCATGGTCACGGTGTTGGAGCTGATGTCGGCCACTATGAAATTATTAAACCCCGTTTCCAAGTAGGCGTTGTAACAGATACTAACCTTTTCCGAACTGGCTTGATGAGAATAAGCCGCTCTAAAACGGGGGTCCAGGGAAGCGCTGTCTTTATGCAGTCCCGGAATCAGTACCGTGGGAATGCCCGACTTTTCTATCTCATCGTAAACAGCGGTACCGCCACCAGTAACTTTACCCGCGCCGGCCAGGGATAAGATTCCACGATCTTTAACCTTTTTTAGGGGGCTTATGTGGGATATTCCATCGCCCATAGCGTAGGTGATGGCCATCAAGTCAATATCGTGAAGATCAACCTTACTAGAAAGTTCAACTATGGCGGAAACTTTTCCCCGGGAGAGTTCGTCCCTACCAATTTTAAAATGCACGGGTTCTTGGTATAATATGGTGAAAGAAACACCAGTAGTACCGTGATCCATCCCTACAAAGACCATGGATAGCCCCCTTAAATATTTAAAATAAAAAAAAGATGAGAAGTTATTTCTCAAGTCCGCATAGTTTTCTCAGTTTGCGACCTTCCTTCTCGATTTGTAAATCATTTTCCAGGGCACGTAGACGGTTAAGTTGTGGTGCACCGGCCTGGTTTTCCAGAGCCCATTCTTTGGTAAATTTACCGGTCTGTATCTCTTTGAGGACTTTCTTCATTTCTGCACGGGTTTGATCAGTTATTAATCGCTGCCGACGAGATAATCCTCCAAATTCAGCAGTGTTACTAACGTCGTGCCACATTCCAGCGAACCCTTTTTGGTAGATCAAGTCCACGATGAGTTTAAGCTCGTGACAGGTCTCAAAGTAAGCCAGCTCCGGCTGATAACCGGCTTCCACCAGGGTGCTAAAACCGGCTTTTATGAGTTCGGTTACTCCCCCACAGAGAACGGCTTGCTCCCCAAACAGGTCAGTCTCAGTCTCTTCTTTGAAAGTCGTTTCCAAAACACCAGCGCGGGTTAAACCACTCCCTCTCCCCATGGCCAGTGCTATTTCCAGTGCATCTCCAGTGAAATCCTGTTCCACTGCTACTAATCCTGGAACTCCAAAGCCGTCCACGTATTGCTGTCTTACCGTGGCACCAGGGCCTTTAGGAGCAATCATGGCAACGTTAACATTTTTTGGAGGTTTAATGTATTGAAAGTGGATGTTGTATCCGTGGGAGAAAGATAGGGTGTTACCTTCTTCTAGGCCTGCTTTAATTGATTCTTCGTAGACTTGGGCCTGGATTTCGTCAGGTATGAGTATGTGAATGATGTCTGCTTTTTGGGCAGCATCTTCAACGGTCATAACATTTAGACCATCTTTTTTGGCAATATTCCATGAGCTTCCACCCTCTCTTAGGCCTACAACAACGTTTAATCCACTTTCAGCCATGTTCCTGGCCTGGGCCATACCTTGACTCCCGTAACCGATGACAGCCACGGTTTTATCCTTTAAAATATCCGTATTTACGTCTTTTTCATAGTAAATTTTCATATGAATCGCCTCTATTTAATTGCGAACTAATAATTAGAAGTATAAAATCAAATCTTCAACGTCTAGTAGTTAATGTAATTTTACTAATATAATTTTCCTCATTTTTTTAAATTCCTAGTCGGGATTATTCTAAAAAATATGATAATAACTACCTAAAATAGATTTCAACCTATTAAATAGTTTTTGAACCTCTTGAAATGGCAGTAGGGCCGGTTCTAACAATTTTTTGAATTCCAAAGCTTTGCAGAAGGTCTATGAGAGCGTCGATCTTATCCGGGGTACCGGTAATTTCGATGGTGAGGCTATAGGGACTGACATCAATTATTCTACCCCGGAATATGTTCGCGTACTGTATTATTTCTGAACGGGACTTTTCATTGGGAGCGTGGGTTTTAATCAGGCAAAGCTCCCGCAAAACAGTACTTTGAGGGTCCAGGTCCCTGACTTTAATGACTTCGATAATTTTATTCAACTGTTTAGTAATCTGTTCTAAGACCTTTTCGTCTCCCCGGGATATGATGGTCATCCGGGCCATTCCATTTTTTTCAGACGGTCCTACTGTTATGGAGTCGATGTTAAATCCTCTTCGAGTGAAAAGGCCTGATACGCGTTGTAAAACTCCGGGGCGGTGTTGTACCACTGCTGTTATAATGTGGCTTCTTTGTTCACTCATTTTAGTCACCCCTTTTCTCTGGGGCCGCTTCTCGATAAGGTATTTCACCGGGAACTTCTCTTTCAACCTTGTATTCTCCAATCATCTCGGTTAAACCGCAGCCCGGAGGTACCATGGGCAGGTTCTCGTGGGGGTCGATTATAATATCTATCAAACTGGGTTCACCCGATTTAATAGCGTCATTGAGAGTTTCTTTCACCTCTCCTGGTTTTTCAGCCCGGTAAGCGTTGACTCCGAAGGCTTCTGCAAGTTTAACAAAGTCGGGAACTTCGCCTAGTCGGGTGTGGGATATGCGTTCCTCGTAGAAGAGTTTTTGCCATTGGGCAACCATTCCCAAGTAGCGGTTGTCCAGAACGCAGACTACCACCGGTATGTCGTACTCTCTAACGGTGGCCAGGTCCTGACAGACCATTAAAAATCCACCATCTCCACAAACAGCCACCACATCCTCTTCAGGCAGGGCTACTTTGGCCCCCATTGCTGCTGGGAATCCAAAACCCATGGTTCCCAGCCCTCCCGATGATATAAACTTTCGGGGAATTCTGGAAGTGAAATAATGGGCCATCCACATCTGGTTCTGCCCCACGTCAGTGGTGAGTATGGTGTCGTCATTAACAGTTTCTGATATTTCTTTTATAACCTGCTGGGGTTTTAGTGGGAAGTCGTCAAATGTTAAACGGGGCATACAACTACTGCGGAACTCTTTCACGTGCGCAACCCATTTTTTAGTTCTTTCCCGGTTATTTTTAATCTCCTTAATCAAGTGTACCAGGATAGTCTTTGCGTCGCCTACTAATGGAAGGTCCACATCTACATTTTTACCAATCTCTGCCGGGTCAACGTCAATATGGACTATCTGGGCATTCGGGGCAAATTTTGTCACATCACCCGTAGTCCGGTCTGAGAAACGACAGCCAATTGCAATTAAACAATCACAATCGTCTATCAGGAAGTTTGCAACTTTACGACCGTGCATACCTAACATTCCCAGAGATAGGGGATGGTCCTCCGGGAAAGACCCCTTACCCATGAGAGTGGTGGTGACCGGAGCTCCGATAAGTTCTGAAAATTTCCCAAGTTCGGGAGAAGAGCCAGAAATAATAACTCCCCCTCCAGCAAGTATAACTGGCTTTTTAGCTTTGATAATTACATCAGCAGCTCTTTTAATCTGACGAGGGTTGCCTTTACGGGTGGGCCGATAACCAGGCAGTTCAATCTCCACCGTTTCCGGATATTCGAACTCTGCTTCCTGAACGTCTTTGGGAAGGTCCAGAACCACTGGGCCCGGGCGTCCTGTGGAGGCAATGTAAAATGCTGATTTCATCATGGGGGGTATTTCTGCCGGATCCATAGCTTGGAAGCTGTGTTTGGTTATGGGCATGGTAATTCCCAGGGTGTCTACTTCCTGGAATGCATCGTTACCAATTAAGTGGGTGGCTACCTGTCCGGCCAGAGCTACCACTGGGGAAGAATCCATGTAAGCCGTGGCTATACCCGTGGTGAGATTGGTGGCCCCTGGACCTGAAGTTCCTATACAGACTCCGACCTTACCGGATGCTCGGGCAAATCCGTCTGCAGCATGTGCAGCGCACTGTTCGTGCCTCACCAGGATATGTCTTAAGTCTGAATCGTATATTTCGTCGTATAAAGGGAGTAGAACTCCTCCGGGGTACCCGAAGACAACGTCCACCCCCTGGTCAGCAAGTGATTGGATTATTGCTTTACTGCCCTTCATAAAAACACCTTAACCTATACTAAACATTATAATATCTTACTCATAAAGACTTATTCTTCACTTCACTTTAATACTTTGGATGTTACTGTCAAGGCCATCCATTTTTTATAAGATTATGAATTTATAGATGCACTAGGAGGGTTAGTTTATGAAGATTTTAGTAGTGGGAACCGGTGCCAGAGAACACGCCATTTGTCAGGCCATTTCCCCGGACGCTGAGCTCTTTTCATTTATGAGTAACCAGAACCCGGGTATTGCTAAGTTAGCTAAAGAGTTTAAGATTGGAAGCGAAATGGATTTAGATGCTGTTAAAATGCAGGCAATATCTTGGGGGGTTGACCTGGCCATAATAGGTCCAGAATCTCCCCTGGAAAAGGGAATCGTAGACACTCTCCAGGAAGCAGGAATTTCTTGTGTGGGGCCTACCCAGCAAGCGGCCCGCATCGAGACGGATAAGGCTTTTATGCGAAAACTCTTTGTTGACTACAAAATAAGTGGATCAATAGCTTACGGTGTTTTTCAAGACTCGGAAGAAGCTGGAAATTTCATTGACCATTTTGAAAAAGACATGGTTGTGAAACCGGTAGGTCTAACTGGTGGAAAAGGCGTTAAAATAGTAGGAGAACACCTTGCAGACGGTGAAGATGCAAAAAAATACGTCAAACAAATTATTGACAATAAAATAGGCGGTCATGCCAGCGTAGTACTGGAAGAACGCTTAGTGGGAGAAGAGTTCACAATCCAGGCCCTGGTAGATGGGGATCATTTGATAGCCATGCCAGCTGCTCAGGACCATCCCCACGCTTACGAAGGTGACCAGGGCCCTATAACTGGTGGAATGGGATCATATTCTGATAAAAACGGATTATTACCTTTTTTAGATGAAAAAACATATCAAAACTCAGTTAAGATAATGGAAGAAACTGTGAGCGCCGTGAAAAAAGAAGTAGGCCCTTACCAGGGGGTTCTCTACGGCCAGTTCATGCTCTGCCCGGAAGGCCCCAAGTTGGTGGAATACAACGCTAGATTCGGAGATCCCGAAGCAATGAACGTTCTTCCTCTTTTAAAAACCAGTTTTGTCGACTTATGTCAGCAAGTAGTGGATGGAAATCTTAAAAAAGCCGAATTCGAGTCTAAAGCCACGGTGTGCAAATATCTGGTGCCCAATGGCTACCCTGATAGTGGTGCTGCCAATCAGATCATCAAAGTAAACGAGGAGAAAATAAAAGCAGAGGGGGCTTTTGTCTACTACGCTGCTGTGAACCAGAAGGATGGTAACATATACACCTCTGCATCAAGAGCACTGGCCCTATCAGCATTTGGAGACAGTATTCAAGAGGCAGAAGAGATTTGTGAAAAGGCCACCCACCACGTGGAAGGAGACCTCTACCACCGCCGTGATGTAGGAACCAATGAACTAATCCAGAAACGAATAGATCACATGAAAGATTTATTGGCCAATTAGTCTCATTTAAATAAAAGAATGGAGATGAATCACAATGAAACACGTTTTATCCGTCCTTGATGTCAGGGACGAAATCATGGATATCATGGAACAAGCTGGGATATTTAAGGCCGGTTACGGCGAGGGTGAACCACTCAAAGGGAAAACTCTGGCCATGATTTTTGAAAAAGCATCTACCCGGACTCGAGTCTCCTTTGAAGTTGCTATGTACCAGTTAGGCGGTAGTCCATTGTATTTATCTGCTTCTGATCTGCAACTGGGTCGTGGGGAGATAATTGAAGACACAGCCCGGGCCATGACTCGCTACGTCGATGGGGTAATGATTAGGGCCCGCGAACATGACGACGTGGTCAAATTCTCCCAGTACTCTAATGTCCCTGTTATAAATGGATTAACCAATCTGGAACACCCCTGCCAGGCGTTAACCGATATTTTCACCATTATGGAACGTAAAGAAACCCTGGACCTTAAGATGGTCTTTGTGGGGGACGGTAACAACGTGGCCAACTCCCTGCTACTGGCCACGGCACTGGTGGGAATGGACTTCACGGTGGCCTGTCCACCGGGATACGAACCTGATTCTTATATCCTAAAAGAAGCTCAAAAAATTGCTAAAAAAACCGGATCCCATCTAGAAGTAACTATCGCCGTTAAAGAAGCAGTAAAAGATGCGAATGTTCTATACACCGATGTTTGGGTCAGTATGGGGGATGAAGCAGAAGAAAAAAAACGTTTAAAGGATCTGAAGGAATACCAGCTCAACTCCGAACTCCTTAAACTGGCAGATGCGGAGGCTATGGTTTTGCACTGTTTGCCCGCTATCCGGGACCAGGAGATCACGGAGGAAGTTCTCAACGGGCCCCAATCTGCTGTCTGGGACCAGGCCGAGAACCGTTTGCACGTGCAGAAGGCCCTACTTTATCTTTTGCTTAAAAATTGAAACAAATTTTATAATGATTCTCTTTTGGTTTGGGGTTAAAACCATCTCTAAAAGGCTTTCTTTGGATTTAATTTTCTAAAGAGAATATCCCACTGAAACCAGATTCTGTGGCTATTATCCGAGTTTTAGCTCATTCGTACCTATCCTATTAACTAATCTAACGAAGCGCTCTTGGTATTGAATAAGTCTAATGGGTTTAAACTATCTGAAATAAAAAATTAAAATTCATAGACTCATGCATTGAGTATTATATTTTATGAACTCCTCCACGGCCTTTTGATGATTGAAAAACGTATTTCCCATTTTGTAAAATCTGTTAAAATATAAAAAGCTCAGAACGTTTAAAGCCAGTGTATAATAATCTATTTCATTTTTATGAAATATTTTTTCCATATGTTCTCCTAAGTGTGATATGAGCGTGTTAATCATAGAATCAGAGATTCTCTGTCTTTCGTAGACTATTATGTTGATGTAGTCAAAATTGCGATCGATCAGATCCATCATGCTGTAAATCAAAATTTTAAAACGTTCGTGAGGATCAACATCCTCCACATCAACCCATATCGACGTGATATCCTTGAGAACTTCCCCCTGTTTTTGCGTCAAAACGGCTCTAAACAGGTTTTTTTTCGTTTCAAATTTTCTAAACAGCGTCATCTCGCTGAATCCTGCTATTAATGATATATTTTTAGTAGTTGCTCCTACATATCCCTTTTCCGAGAAAACTTTCAAGGCTGCCTCTAGAATTTTTTGTTCGGTCTTTTCAGTCATAAAATCCCCTTTATTAATATTTTTATGGTAAGAATTTAATAAATTTTATAATAAATTTTTTTTAGTTTTATGAAACTAGTTAGGGGCAGTTTCAAAATTAAGGTAAAACACTATATTCCTTAAAAATGGACAAAATCTACATGGAAACCGGGGCTTCAATACCCAATAATTTCAAAGCATTCCTAATTGTTATGCGGGATTTATCAACTATGAAGAGCCTTAATGCTTCTTTCTCTGATCCAATTACTGGTATGGACTTGTAGAATTTGTTAAATGCCCCGGATAGTTCGAGTGAGTACTGGGCCACGGGGTGAACCCTTCGGGCCGATGCTGATTCTTCTATAACCATTGTAAACCGAGCTATAGTCTTTAAAAGATCGATCTCAAGGGGGTCCAAATTTTCAAGGACCTCCACATCCACTTCAATACCCGAATCCGCGAATCCGGCCTTTTCTAGCAGTTTACAGGCCCGGGCATGGGCGTACTGGATGGAGGCACATCCACGCTCAAAACTCAAAGCCTCGTCCCACTTGAAGATGATATGCTTTTCAGGGGACAGTCGGGCGATGTAGTAGCGGATGGCTCCCACACCTACCATCTCCGCTATTTTCTTTCGTTCTTTTAAGTTCAACTCGGGCCGTCTGTTTTTAAGTTCCTTTAAGGCCCTTTTAACAGCTTCGTCCATTAGATCGTCCACACTTATAAACACCCCCCGCCGGGTGGACATGGAACCCTCGGGCAGGGTGATAAATTCGTAAAAAATAACCTCCGGGCGTTTACTTCCCACCAGTTCCAGTGCAATGCGCAACTGGTCCAGGGCCAGCTTATGGTCGGACCCTAGAATATCTATTGAAATGTCAGCATTTTCGGATTTCTGCAAGTGGTAGGATAGGTCCCGGGTTGAATAAAGCGAAGTACCGTCTGATCGACGGAGTATCAGCTCTTTTTCTATACCGTAATCGTTAAGGTCCAAGTAGAGTACTTCGTTCTCTTTCGTATACACTTCCAAGTCTTTTAAAACCTTATCCACGTCCCCGTTCCGTATGAAACTGCTTTCCCAGACGAATTTATCGTGGTGGATGTGCAATCTTTGGGAAGTTTCTTTTACTCCTTCTAAACATTTTTCCACCACTCCCTTGAATAGTTCTTCTAGTTCTGGAGGGGTTTCCTCCTCGTAAATTTTGAGTATGGCATCAATTTCTTTTTTAATCTCTGTATTGCCTTTTATTTCCTGGTTAACTAGGAAGTAGAGCTTACCGATTTCCACGTCCGGCTTATTTTTAGGGTCCATCTGGTAGTCCAACTTTTTCAGGCCCCACACGATCATGGCGATCTGCCGCCCCATATCGTTGACATAGTACTGGGTTTCCAGGGGATAACCTCCGGCTTTCATCACCCGGGCCAGAGAATCTCCAATTATGGCGTTACGGATGTGACCTATATGTAGAGGACCATTAGGATTGGCGGAAGTATGTTCCAGGATCACAGAACCATTCCCTATTTCTAACTGACCGTATTCATCTCCTACTGACTCTAGGACTTGCTGTGTGAACTGGACGTAATCTGCAAAGAAGTTCAAGTAGGGGCCTTTAGCTTCTACCCTGATGAAAAGTGGTGGGAATTCAATATAATCTAGTATGTCCTGGGCTATGTCCGCCGGTGATTTTTTTAGCATTCCTGCCAGTTGAAAAGCCACATTAGTTGCTAAATCACCCATTTCTGCGTTAGGAGGTTGCTCAAATTTAATTTCCACGGCATCTTCCCACCCTAGTTTTGCAATGGCGGCGTTCACTGATTTTTCAGCTTCTTTTTGCAGTTTTATGTACACACGTTCACCTTATAAGCTTGATAAATGAGTTTTTAGATAATATAAATGAAAAATTTTATAATCCCCTGATCCAGAGGGTTATGTAACCAATTTTAGGTATCACCAACGGATTGTTACCCAAGCTAATAACCTTAGCCTGGATCTGTTCGGGATATACCGGATCCTGGTCTGTTCGGGGATTATTATCTCCCTTGATAATGTAGTAACTTTTCCCGGTTGAATCTGTTCCAGTACCCACGATTCGGTGTATAACCGGTTCAGGGAACCAAGTAGCATGGTAAATAACAATGTCCCCGGGCTTTAAAATAGTGGGATTAATCTCCTGAATCCCCAGGAAATTACTTTTTTCAATTATAACCACATCGCCCCGGTAGAAGACAGGCTCCATACTTCCGGAGACCACCACGTTAAGGTGTTGGGCTAGAACAATCCCTATGATGATTATAATAATGTAACTGGCTATTTCGCGGGCGTTAGATTTATTGGGTTGTGCCTCGGAACTATTTTTTCGTTTTTTAGGGGTGCCTCTTTTTTTGGACATTAAAAAACCTACCGTAGTATAGCTCCTTCATCTGCGGAAGTGGCCATCTTTCGATAACGGGCTAACCAGCCCTTGAACTCTTTTTTCGGGTGGATCTTATTTTTCAATCGCTCCTCCATTTCCGGGGGCGATATAAGAATTTCCAGTTCTCTTAGGGGGATGTCTATTCGTATCACGTCTCCATCTTCCACGGCAGCTAACGGCCCTCCTTCCATGGCTTCGGGGGACACGTGACCAATGCAGGGCCCTCTGGTACCTCCTGAGAACCTGCCGTCGGTTATAAGTGCCACGGACTTGATTCCAATTCCCGAAATGGCTGAAGTGGGGTTTAACATCTCTCTCATCCCGGGTCCTCCCTTAGGGCCCTCGTAACGGATAACGATAACATCACCTTCTTCCACAGCGCCCTGGAATATGGCATTTACACACTCTTCTTCCGAGTCAAAAACCTTGGCCGGGCCCTGGTGCTTCATCATATCCTCATCAACTGCGGCCTGTTTAACAACAGAACCTTGAGGGGCTAAATTGCCCTTTAAAATGGCTATACCTCCTTCATGGTGGAAAGGATTGTCCAGGGGCCGTATAACGGTGTTATCCACTACTTTAGCGTCTTTAATATTTTCTTTTAAGCTTTGGCCAGTGCAAGTCCGGACGTTCATGTTTATTTTCGATTCTAAAACCTTCAAAACCGCAGGTATTCCCCCGGCTTGATGCAGGTCCAGCATGCTGTGGTCTCCGGAGGGGCTGATGGACGTAATGTGGGGCACCTTTCTACTTAGATCATCAAATAGATCCAGGGTAACATCCACCCCGTGGCCCGTTAATTCGTGGGCAATGGCAGGTATATGTAGGGCAGTGTTGCTAGACCCACCCAGAGCCAGATCAACCACCACAGCATTGTAAAAGGCTTCCTGGGTCATTATCTGGGATGGTTTGATGTTTTCTTCCACCATGGCAACTATTCGCTCTCCACTTTCGTGTGCGATCCGCATTTTTTGAGCATCCACTGCGTGAGTGGTTCCACAGTAGGGCAAACTCATGCCCAGGGCCTCGGTTAGGCAAGCCATGGTGTTGGCAGTGAAAAGACCGGCACAAGACCCGGCTCCGGGACATGCACAGCGTTCCAGTTCGTCCAGTTCTTTCACAGTCATTTTTCCGGAAGAAACCTGGCCTACAGCTTCAAACACGTCAATAAGATTCACTGACTTCCCCTTATAATTCCCGGGCAGCATAGGGCCTCCGGTAACTACTATAGCTGGTATGTCCAGTCGGGCTGCTGCCATTAGCATCCCTGGGACTATCTTGTCGCAAGTGGGAATTAAAACCAGACCGTCCAGGCTATGGGCCTGGGCCATACTTTCCACGGTATCCGCCACAAGTTCTCGGGACGCCAGTGAGTAACGCATCCCATTATGGTTCATGGCCAAGCCATCACAAATTGCCATGGTGTTAAACTCAAAAGGAACACCCCCTCCCTGACTTATTCCAAGTTTAACGGATTTTGCAACTTCTTTAAGATGGATATGACCGGGGACTATGTCTGTGAAACTGTTGGCTACTCCAATAAAAGGTTTTTCCATTTCTGCATCGGTTACACCACAGGCCCGTAGAAGGGAGCGGTGAGGGGCTCTTTGCATCCCCTTTTTTATGGCGTCGCTTCTCATGCTATCACCTAAGTTAAAATTAGTTTCGTGAATTTTACTAAAATTTTACTCATAATATAATTTATATGTTCTATCATTGGACCCA